>NZ_FMVD01000004.1:0-288044 GCF_900101945.1 Nitrosospira sp. Nsp13
CCCGCCTCACGCCGCTGGCTGCGCCGTCCGCAGCCATACCTCGCCGCCGCGCTTGCCCTTCTGATGTTCTCGCCTGTCATTATCTGGAATATGGACAATAATTGGGCGTCGATCATGTTCCAGTCAAACCGGGTCAAGGGAGGAAGTGAAGATCAATTCGCGGCACATCTATTATTTCTCCATCTTATGGTCCTGTTGACGCCGGTGGGCTTGCTTGCCGCAATCATGGCGGTCTGGCCGCGAACCGAACGCGACTCCAGCACCTATGCACGCAGGCGCCGACTATTTGTACGAGTATTCGCCGGCGTGCCGCTGGCAGTGTTCTTCGTTCTCAGCATTTCCGAGTCGCAGCGGTTTCACTGGACTGGACCGGCATGGCTTGCGCTGCTGCCAACCATGGCTTGGTTGATGGGTCAGGCGGGCGATTTCAGTACCCTCGCACGCCGTGTGAGAGCGGCCTGGAAACCTACCATTGCAGTTTGCATCTTTCTCTACGCATTTGTACTGCACTACGTGGTGCTCGGCATCCCCGGCATCCCCTATAAATTTTTGTCGGAACACTATTTCTGGCGGGAGGCCACTGGGGAAATCGAGCAGGTTGTAGCGGAAGTTCGACAACGAACGGGGCAAGAGCCCATTGTGGTAGGAATGAGTAAATGGTCGGTGGCCGCCTCCCTTTCCTTTTACAACCGCAGCGGCAAACCAATGGAGATACGCTCGCGCAATATGTTTGGCGACAGCGGCGCTATGTACGATTTCTGGTATCCATCGGAGCCGCCCACGTCCCTGCCAATCATCCTGGTGGGAATGAGGGACCACGAGCTCGAGCGTACTCGAAGAATCCCTGACATTGGCCGGATGCTCGTACAGCCTGGACCGATACAGGAGCAGCGAGTAGCCACACCTGACGGCAAACCATTGCGGCGGATATATTACCGCATTGCACAGGGGTATTTGGGTAAAAATCCTTAATAGTAGTTGCTTGTAGATAACGGCTACATCAGCGTATCACTCCACGCCGCAACAATTGCCACGAAACCTTAAAACCCCATAGCACCGGATGCCGCCGTAACATGGGCGTCACCTCAACGCGCACCCCAGTATGGCGTTCGATCTTCCATGCAGCATAACTAATGCTGTCGCTGAAGGTAAATGCCGCCTTTGTCAGCCGTAGCACCGACAGGACCGTGCCCTGCCAGCGGCGTAATCGCCAGCGCCATTGCGCACGCCGACGGTCCGCTACCTCGATCAGGCACCGATAACGCCCATCCGGCAACGCCTCCAGCACCCCCACCAATGCCGGCGCCGCATGCTCAGTCAAGCGCGTGTAATCATCCAGATTGATCTGGGCAAGCTGTTGCGCTCGCGTCGCACGTTCGGGCCGCAGTTCGGCTGCATAGGTCTGCGTCAAACCGTTGACCCAGATTGCTTCAACGTTCGCCACGGACGAGTTCAGCATGGGAAGACTGGATTTCAGAAATGTCACGACAGCGCGGGCCAACGCAGTGTAAATATGCTTGCGGATGGTCTCGTCACGCACGTACAACAATCGGGAAGGTTGGGCAAAGCGTGCCCACAGATACGGATGAAACCAGCGCCAAGTGCCTTGCTCGAAATCTGTCATTGAGACTACGGCATATTTGGCGCGGAATTTCTTTTCCTGCGTATGTCCCGGTGCGGATACCTCGAGATAAAACACATTGGGTGCCAACCATGCATTAAGGTATCCAAGATAACGCTCTGGGTAAGCTTTACCGTAGCTGTTTACGATAGCGTAGAAATCCACGACGCCATCACCAAGATCATCGGACCGCAGGCAGGATCCATAAAGGAGAACGGCCTCCAGCGATGAGCCGAACCGTGCTTTCAATGCTTCAACCAGAACAAGAAAATCCGCTGATACAGCCCTTGAGCTCAGCGAAGCAATCTCGGCGACTAGATTGTTGGGAATGGGCTGATCAAATATCGAGGCGTGGTCTGTCATGACTGTGAGTTTACCTTACCAGCTCCCAAGAAGGTAATTGGACCGGCTGCTGTAATACGCAATGGTCCATTCTCGCTTGATGCCCGGTAGGATTCGCCATCGACGATGTAATCGTCATCGATCAACAGCTCCAGCGCTCTGGTATTGCAACTATGATAACCGTCTTGCTCTTTAAGGGAGCCTCCGCGGCCTGAAAGTAGCGCCAATAGCGAACGTAAGGGACGATTTGGTTTCTGTCGAACAAATGTTATATGAAGCGGCTCCTCCTCTTTTCCCCAGTACGGACGCATGCCAAACAACAAGCGATCCAGGGTGCTGGCGAAGAGAAATGCATAGGTTCCATGATGCAGCTCAATATTCCTCTCGATAATTGACATCCGGACCGGTGCCCAGGCTCCGTGACGACGCCCGAAAATCAGGCCAATAAGATAAACAACTGTAATAAGACCTGAATAAATTTCTCCGGTAATGCCCAACTGTTTTATCTTGCTCTGAGAAAATATCACAGCGCGGGCAATCAATCCGACACCAAAAAACATCCCATAAACCTTTGCCACCCCGGCTTGTTCAATGCACAGCACGTGGCGCTGTAAAAATACCGGGGGGATTTGCTTCAGCAGATCCCCCTTCAATTGCTGGAGAATAAATTCCGGTTTACCGCAGATACCCAGATCCAGCGCTGTCATGTTGGTGGTACCGCCCGGGATAATCGTTAGTGCAGGCCATCTTGCGAGTGGTTGCGTTGCAAACAAATGACACAAGACTCCCTGTACGGTACCATCTCCACCAATAATTACCAGCAAATCAACATCTGCCCGTACAAAAGCATCCACCGATGCGTTAATCTCAGGTTCGTTCGTGACTTCACTGCAGGTTGCACCCGGAATCTCGGCGAGTACCCGCCTTATTGCATCCTTGCGCTTGCGAATACGTCCGCTGAGAGGATTGAAAAGCAATCCGATCATGGCCCCCCCAGATCTCAATCTATCTATCCGTGAATTTTCTATCATTTTTCCTAACTGCCAAGGGTGCAAAAATACGAACCGCCAGTTTCCCTTCATCCTCGCCAGGAACAATGTCCTCAAACCATGATCGTAAAGGCCCGTGCGCCCGCCGTGCTTGCCAACCCATCATTACCCGAACAGCAAGAAAGATGGTGGAAAGAAGGTGCCAGATAATTACCAACCAGAGCCCGATGTCCGGCCGGTCTATAAACCAGCCGAATGTCAACAGGATCAGGTTAGGATTACGCCGTGCGGTAATGAGCCGGTTAAATGAATCCAGTGGGCGCCAGATAAAAATATCAAATGATGCGATCCAAAACTGGAAAACTCCTTCACACAATCGGCCACCCACATAACCGATGAGTATCAACGAGAACATCATTGGCAAGTCGGCTGTCTGCGTTAGTGCTGCTGTCAAGCCTACACCCCAGGCCATATACCATAGCGGTGGATGAATAATATCCAGGCCGTGATCGAGCACATCTCCAACACGGCTCGAGGTGACGGTTACTCGCGCCAGCTTCCCATCGACCGTATCCATAAAGGTCATCAACCATCCCATCACCAGACCTATGCCATAGTGGCCGTACCAGAAGGCAACCCCGGCCAGCACTGCAAACACAAGACTGAGCAGCGTAACCTGGTTTGGCCGTATACCGAAGCGTACACAAACGCGAACAGCCCAGGATGCGGGTATGGGCCAGAGCCATTTCGTCACGAGGTCGGTCACGCCTTTGTACGATCGGGCAAAGAGTTCTGACTCCAGCCGCCGGCAGTTATCTCTACTGATAGGTAATAGGTAGGGCAGATCCCTTTTCTTGAGAGTTTGCTGAAGACCCAACAGATTCAAATCTCTTAGGGTATAACGAGGCAAGGTGGAGAAAGACTCTCCTTCCCCCCCGTCCATGAAACTCGCCAGCGCATGGTGCATATCTCCATCAGTAATCCGGATTGCGACCGGCTGGCCTGCGTCACTGCTAAGCACCAGGTTCACTTGCGTGTTAACTAACGCCATCAGGACTCTGGCATCAAACAAATAATCTGCCCGTAAGAATAATGCTGGCGCACGTGCTGGAATCTGCTCGGGACTATCGATCACTCTGGTCTGCTTAAATGCCTTTAACATCCGTTGCAGTCGCTCGCGGCCACTCAGGCCCCAGATATTCGTCTCACTATCTCCGAGGATATAGATGTAGGTTATCACTGGGATATTCCGGGTCGTTGTCTGTGTATGGATTTGAAATCATTAAATGACCTGCTATGTTCGTAGTGGCCGCCGGTTGTGTGGAGGGACACACAGATCGAAATATATGCCGTCTCACTGCCACGGCAATACGCCATCCGGAACGAGTGCCGAATCCTTTTACTCTAATGGGAAATAATAAGCAAGCGGCTAAAAAACCCGCCGCAACCAGAAATTAGCAAGGGTAATCAACAGTAGCCCAGGACCGAGAGCAGTTAGCGCAGGATTCAAATGCAGCAATAAACCCACATTTGCGATAACCTGATCAAACAGGTAAACACTGATTCCAAGCATGGATGCGAGCACCAGCTTATTGCCAAGGCCCGTCCGTACCGATCCGAAAACAAAGGGAATGGAAAGCAACAACATTGCAATGGTTGTCAATGCTCCGCCAGCCTTCCGCCACAAAGCCAGTGCATAGGCATCCGCCTCCTGACCGGTCGCGCGCAAGAAACGCACATGCAGAAACAACTCGATGGGAGAAAGACTCTCAGGTGACTTGGTCAGTGTCGAAATATCATCCGGATTCAGAAATGATCTCCAGTTCATCGATTTTGTACTCGTGGACTCGATGCGTTGTTCAGTAAATGTCTTGATGGTGACGTCGCTTAATTCCCATAGATGATCAGCGATGATATCCGCATACTTGGCATAAGTATAGGTGAGCAGAAACCCGTTATCGTCAAAATGCATTACCTCGATATCCGCAGCCTTTTTTGCATGCAGCATCTCACCGATACGTAATATATTCCGCTCATCCCGGGTCCAGATGCCCAAATTCTTGCCAAGAGCCGCGCTCTTATCAAGCGCAACCGCGCGGGACGAAATAGCCCTCTGCTGAAGTTGCGGTGCGACAAATTGTTCCAATACGGCCATGAATAATAAGAGAATCAATCCAACTCCCAGTGGAGCGAGACTGATACGAATGGGAGAAACACCCGCTACCCGTAATGCGGTTAGTTCGGAGTTAACAGCCAGCCGTCCCAACGCAATCACATTGCCCAGCAGCGCAATAAAAGGTGCAAGTTGGACAAACCTGCGTGGCAGTAATAGCGCGGTATGCAGGAACGCATCCTGGATGCGATAAGTCCCTTTTCCTACATCGTCCAGCTGATCCAACAGGTCGAGAAAGCTGAATAACGGCAAGAGTACCGCGGTAGCGATGCCCAGCCCCATTAAAACCTGTAGGGCAAGGTAGCGATTAATTATTTTCATTGGCGCCGGAATAGCTTCCGCCAGAAACCGGGCGACAGCAAGCTGAACGCAACCATGGACATCAAGACGTAAAGCCACCAGACACCCGGTACTCTGCCGATGGCTCCCTGCTCCACCCATGTTTGAGCCAATCCATTCAGGATGTAGTAAATCGCAAAAACCAAAGCTGCAACATAATAAGTTTTTTCACCCTTATCCTGGCGAGGTGAGGCACGGCTGAATGGGATGGCAATAAGTGCCAGCAGAATGGTGGCAATGGGACGTGAAAGCCGCCACTGGAATTCCGCAATATCGCGTGGCTGATCAGATTTCTGCAACACCATGGTGGTAGCGGCCTTGCGTTTGTAATCCAGCACATTGCCGCTATCGGTAAAATATACCAGCTTCTCGAACCGGACTACCATATCTCTCGTTTCGGAATGCATCAGCCGGTAAGTAGCGCCATCAAGCAAATTAATTTGTGGGCGTTGACCGGCTGTCGGCTCCTGCGGATGAGCCTCCTTGGCTACAATAATCTCGCTGCTGTCTTTCTTTCTGATGTAATGAAATACATTCTTCATCTCCTTGCCGGTGCTATCCTTGGTCTGAAGATAGATGACTCTGCCACTGCCTTCGCTTCCATAGAAACGTCCGGCCTGGAATCGATCCATATTTAATTCAGCCTCCGCCTGCGCATTCAGGATATAGCTTTCTTCATAAGCCCATGGACGTACGAAGATAGAAAGTACACCACTGATAATTCCCACGGGAATGGCAACGATGAGTACAGCATAAATTATGCGGTTATCGCTGACACCGGCGGAACGTAATACATTAATTTCCTGATCCCTGTGCAGCCGCCCAAGACCCATGACAATAGCGACGTAAAGAGCGATCGGCATCAGTACTTCCAGGGCAATCAGCGTCCGCAGCAGTATCAGCTTCAGCATGGCGGCAATACCCAGCGATTCTGTGACAGCAGCTGACAGAAAACGGGCACTGCTGAAACTAGAGAATAATGCCGCCAAAATGATGATCACTACCGTAAACGGTATCAACAATTCACGCGTAATATATCGTTCTATTATTTTCACGGATTCTTCTCGCCAGGTGGTGCTGAAACGGCCATATGCTATGGAAACTGGTCAGGCGAGTCTGTTTTCTTTTGAGCAAGCGTCACTGCTCCCGCCAGGACGGACTCCACAAGCAGCATGTCCTCCACCTTGTCGACATCAACGCCGGCCTGAGGAAAAGGTAAAAATACCGGCTGTACCTTGATCCCGGTTTTGGCCAAAACAGCCTTTAACCCGCGGTCGAGCGTCAATAACCCAAATAGGTACAAGAGTACAGGCGTAAGGCCGAAAGTCTGTGCGATCAATTTTTCCGGACGTTTGCGCAGGTCTTCCGCCCGCTGCCAGAACGACACCAAACCACGGCCACGAGGATTAAGAAATGCATAAAGATTGCAGCCGCAGACGCCGCCGTCCCGCAGACGTATGACGGTTCGCTTTACGCCGGGAAATGCAGCGGCGATATCTTCATATTTAACCACCCCCACCGTGGCGTCGCTATCCACCTTTTGCGATTCGCCTAAAAAATAGCGCACAATTGAAGACGTCAATAAAGCATGATCGGCTGTCGTCAGCAACACCGGAGCATTCTGATCGATGTGCATGAGTCCGCTATCGGCGCTGCGGCTGGGGGAATCCAGGTTCGGCAGCCAGATGACTCGCCCGCTTGCGATTCGCCTTTCCAGCTCGGGACAACCGGGGATTGCGGACTTGGGCGGTCCACATATGATGATCGTCTTCACCATATTACTGGCTTCCAGCGCATCCAGCACGCGAATGATCATCGGTGTTCCATAGATCGGTGCAAACGCCTTGCAGGCCATGCCCGTTTTAGCCGCCACCGGGTCACCCGCTGCGCGGTCCGCGGCCAGCACGATGGCGGTAAATTGATCAGTTTTATTCATCGCAGGCTTTGATTCTCACTCTGACACCATCTTGTTCGTCAACTATCGATTACAACGTCTTGCCAAAAATCCGGTAACGCTTGTACTGCCGGCAACCCAGGTAATCAAGGATTGCACGCATTGCCTTGTTATCCTCAAGTATCCATGACAGTTCAACCGCCTGGATCCCTTTGGAAAGTGCTGCCTGCCGCGGCGCATCGATTACCATAATCGCCAGCGCCATGCCAATCGGGGAGCTCTGAAATTGCTTGCGTACACCCATCAACGGTATCCGGCCGGTACGAACTCCTCTGGATTTAAGGTGTTTGATCATTCGAATCCAGCCGAGTGGAAACAAGCTGCCATTAAGCTCGGCGAATATTTCGTTAAGGTTGGGCAATCCAACCATAAATGCGGCCGGGTGACCATCCACTTCGGCAATCTGAATGAACTCATCGGGCACAAGCAGACGAAGACTGCTGCCAAGCTCGGCAAATTCGGCCTTGGTAAAAGGAACGAAGCCCCAATTCTCCGACCAGGCATCATTGAATATATCACGCAATATTTCCATCTCTTCGCCAAATTTGTCGCGGCGTAGCGTGCGTAATCGTACCTGTCCGGAAAATCTTTCAATCACGGTATTCATCAACCGGGGCATCTTATAGTCAACCTCCGCCCAATAGGCAAGCAGATCCCGCAACGGTTGATAGCCTTGCTCTTCGAGTAATCGACCATACCATACGCGGGAATGCGGCATCATCACCATCGGCGGCGTGTCGAAACCCTCTACCAGGATGCCGCACTCCTGATTAATGGATAAATTGAACGGTCCGCTGACATGCCGGGTATGCCGGGCGGTCAACCACTCCTCAGCAGCATGCAGAAGCGCGGCAAATACCCCCGTGTCATCTATCCCTTCCAGCGAGCCAAAATGACCCGTATCCTCACCATAGCGCTGCCGGTGCAGTTGATCAATTTGGGCACAGATCCTCCCCACCGGCTGATTGTTCCGGTATGCAATCCATGCTTGCCATTCTCCGTGTTTGAAAAATGGATTGAATCTGGAGAAATGCAGTCGCCGCTCCAGGCGCAGAGGGGGTACCCACATCGGGTCATCCGCATATATGCGCCAGGGAATATCGATAAATATCCCCATCTCACGATAACTTGTGACCGGGCGTACGACTACAGCACCGCCTATCGACAGACCGGGCTTTTCATTCATGACGGAATATAAATAATCAAGGAAACCATTACGCTAAAATATCGTATGTTAAAGACCGCAGTATCCGGTTAGAGCCCAGGCAAACTTAATCGGCTATTGAGTTTCGTTCATTCGGCCTTACCCATTATCAACGTCCGTTTGACGCCCGGTGCGTTAACTCGATGGCACATTGATGACGTGTGCTATTATAATTACTGATTAACGGCAAACCGGATTTCGACAAACCTTCTATTGCTCATCGGGCTAAGATTGGGCATTGAAATTCATACTTTTGTTAATTTTACCATTGGGGCATTTGCGATATCATTTACTTGTGACAAAGGCGCTTAATTCGCGAGTATGCAGGTTTGGGCGATAACGCCTCGTCTGAATCTTCAAAAGAAGCGCTGTTCCTTCTACTTAACAAATACAATGCTGAGTAGTTACCCGCAAGTGAAAAATAGGGGAAAAGTGATTATTAACAGCCTTACAGGCCACAAGAAAAATAGTTAAAATTCCCTGGCCATACTTTACAAAGAGGTTAATGATTGATGGATAGTCCTGAATATAGCCTGTTAATTTCTCTGGCTCTTATCCCTGTCGTCTTTATGTTGCAGATGTGGGTGAGACACCGTCGACTCCGTCGGCGTAACGAATCCGGGGATCAGGAATTCGACAGCCTTGGTGCAACGCTCATATCGGCAATTGCCGAGGGATTGGCCGTTATCGGTAGTCTAATACTTATTATCTGGATCATGGGGGCTGTATTGAGGTACCTGTTCCCCGTCATATTTAATGCGCAGTAATTCGCGATTTCAAGAAACCCGATAGCAAGCTCGAAGATCAAATAGTCCTTTTAATTTCGGAGCCTGCGACAGATAGAATCGCTGATTTTGTCGCGCAAAACTGTCCACTTATTTCTTTCTTGCGCTGTTTTTCGAATTTGATGACTAATCCTGGTTGTGTATGCGCATAGTCGTTACGGGAATGGGTATTGTTTCACCAATTGGCATAGGCGTTGACCAGTTCTGGACAGCGGCTGTCAATGGTGTCAGTGGTATCCGAAAGATTACGGGTTTCGATGCATCCAGTCAGCGCTCTCAAGTGGCGGGAGAGATCCCGGGGTTCGATCCCGCCAGCTTTCTGACAGCCAAGTATATGGAGCAAACGGACAGATTCACCCAACTGGCGCTGCTGGCCACCAAACTCGCGCTGGAAGACGCGGGTGAACTGGATGCATATGCGCCGCAGCGTTTAGCCGTAAGCATAGGTTCGGGAATGGGCGGATTCGCTACCTTTGAATCTTCCGCCATGCGCAAGTTTCGAAATCAACCTATACCTCCATTCACGGTACCTCGAACCATGGCAAATTCCGCGGCTGCCTGGATCGCGATCAAACACCGATTGAAAGGAGTGAATCTGACCTGCAGCACCGCATGCTCTTCCGGAGCCAACGCAATTGGCATGGCTCTCGATCTTTTACGGACGGGAAGAGCCGATGCCGTGATTGCCGGGGGTGCGGAAGGTTGCGTATTACCGCTGACCATGACGGGTTTCGAAGCATTGCATGCGCTGACTACCGGCTCCAATACTGATCCAGCACGAGCATCCCGGCCTTTCGCCAAGGGCCGGGATGGATTCGTTATGGCGGAAGGCGCAGGCGTGCTTATCCTGGAGAGGGAAGAACAAGCCAGGCATCGAGGGGCGAAAATGTATGCCTGCCTTGCTGGCTATGGACAGGCATGCGATGCGACGCATATCGTGATGCCGGACATGGAAGGCCAGATAGCGGCAATGCAAGCAGCGGTTATGGACGCCGGCATGAACACTGATTCCATTGACCATATCAATGCACACGCGACATCCACCCCCCTGGGAGATATCGTGGAAACCCGTGCCATTAAAAATCTTTTTGGCGACCGGGCCGGAGATATTGCCATCAGTGCCACCAAATCCATGGTTGGCCACTCTATCGGCGCATCGGCTGCTATCGGCAGCATCGCCGCTATCATGGCTCTTCATACCGGTACGGTACATCCGACTATCAATCTTGATGAGGCTGATCTGGAATGCGATCTTGATTACATACCCAACCGCGCACAACAGAGGAACCCACGGAGCGCCCTATGTAACGCTTTTGGATTTGGCGGCAACAATGCAAGTATTATCTTCACAACCCTTGAATGAAGGAACGGAAACAGACTATGGATACAGTGGATATTGAAGCAAAGGTAATACAGTTTATCGCGACGAAAGTGGAGAACCTGGATGCTTCCACCATAAACAGGTCTTCAAAATTTGAAGACCTCGGACTTGACTCCATGGATACGATTCAACTTTTGTTCGATGCGGAAGATACATTCGGCATTAATTTTGATAGCGATGAAGCGAAAGGATTTACCTGCGTCGGAGACATTGTTTCCTATATTGAAAAGAATCAGGTACCGTCTACCGAGGAATGAGGCACCCAACAAGCATTTGCAGCGTTCCAGCGTAGCCTATCGAAACTATCATGATTTCCGGACAGTGGTTTTCTTAACGGCGGATGTCCTGGATTTTGGTCTTGCCGCCTTAGTTGCTGTAGTTGCCGCTGTTGTTTTTGTTTTTGATTCCCTAGGCTCAAACTCGAATCCCACTTTTCCCTCGGCACCCGCCACCAGATAAGCTGAGAATGGCCTTCCTTTCTTGGATATGAATTTTGGCAACAAATCGGTTTTACCCGTACGTAACAGTTTTTCGACCTGCTCGCGTTCAAGAGGACGCATAAGGATTATTTTTCCAATTTTGAAATTGCAGGTGCGTGCCGAACCGACAGCTTTCTCACATGTGTAGCTCATACTATGATCGAATACCCTGCCACCGCAGCGAGGACATTTCCCCAGTGATTCCTGGCCGGAAAAGTCGATAATTTCGGTGCCTTCCTCATTGTCGCTACCAAAATCAAATTTCATTTCAAATTCGTCGGTAAGCTTGATGTTGGCATTAAACAGCCGTCCCATTTTGCTACGAAAGCCTTGCAACGGACCCACTTCGCGCCGGGTGATCAGTTGCTCCATTTCCTCGGTTTCGAATTGCCGCCCGGCCAGAATTTTCCATAACGCAAAATCGCATTTCTGACACTGAAATTTCTTGTAAGTCTCCTGCACGATGCCACTGCATTTGGGGCAAGGGGACTTAAGCGTGGAAAAATCTCCGCTTATGGTTTCACCGCGATGACTTTTCGCCTGTGTCACCATATGATTCGTCATGCCGGCGATTTCTTCCATGAATTTGTGGCGTTCGAGTTTGCCCTGCTCGATCTGGCGGAGTTTGAATTCCCAGTCACCCGTTAATTCCGGTGAGGTCAATTCAGGCACCTTCAGTCCACGCAATAATGTAATCAGCGAAAATGCCTTGGCGGTAGGCTGCAATTCCCGTCCCACGCGTTGCATATAGTTTTCGAACACCAGGCCTTCGATAATCGAAGCCCGAGTGGCGGGCGTGCCCAGTCCTTTCGCACTCATGGCTTCCCGAAGATCTTCGTCTTCCACCAGTTTACCTGCGCCTTCCATGGCCGACAGCAACGTGGCTTCATTGAATCTGGCGGGGGGCCGGGTCTTACTGGCGACGACGTTAACTTCCCTGGCAAGCACCGGTTCATCTGGATTCACCGCAACCAGAGTCGAGTCAGCATTTGCGCTCTCGGCATGAATTTCCTTGCCGTAAACCGCCTGCCAGCCAGGATTGACCATTACCTTACCTTCGGTTTTGAATGGCTCGTTCTCCACACGGGTGATTCGAGTCGTAACAAGAAATTCGGCGGCAGGATAAAAAATGGCCAAGAACCGCTTGGTCACGAGATCATAAAGTTTCGCTTCCGCATCGTTCAGACCCTTGGGTTCAAGCGAGGTTGGAATAATGGCGAAGTGATCGGAAATCTTTGCGTTGTTAAACACTCGCTTATTGGGTTTGACCCAGTCCGCTTTGAGAATCTGTTTGGCAAATACACTGTAACGGGTCTGTTCCAATGAATTGAGGGTATCCTTGACGGTTCCAATATAATCTTCCGGTAGCGCACGCGAGTCTGTGCGCGGGTAGGTTAACGCCTTATGCTTCTCATATAACGCCTGGGCCAGCCCTAACGTTGTTTTGGCGGAGAAACCAAAGCGCCCATTAGCATCGCGCTGCAAACTGGTAAGGTCATACAGTAGCGGGCAGATTTCCGTGGTGGGCTTGCTTTCTTCGCTGACGGTACCGGGTTTATCCTGACATTTGGCGCGGATAGCCTCAGCCTTGCCCTGATCCCACAATCGCTCGGCTTTTTGTTCGCTATCCTTTTTGTCTTTTGAAAACTTTTCGTCGAACCAACGTCCGTTATACATGCCTGCTTTAGCGGCGAACGTGCCGTGTACTTCCCAGTAATTGCGGGGAACAAATTTCCTGATCGTGTCTTCCCGCTCAATCAGGATTGCCAGCGTCGGGGTTTGCACTCGTCCCACAGTGGTCTTATGAAATCCGCCTTCCTGAGAATTGAACGCGGTCATGGCGCGAGTACCATTTATACCCACGAGCCAGTCAGCTTCCGAGCGGCTCACAGCTGCTTCCGCCAGCGGCTGAACAGCAGCATCATCAAGCAATTTGGTAAATCCCTCGCGAATTGAGGCAGGGGTCATGGATTGCAGCCAAAGCCGTTTCACCGGTTTCGTGGTTCCCGCGTGACGCGCAATGTAACGAAAAATCAATTCCCCTTCCCGTCCCGCGTCACAGGCATTGATAAGCTCGTTCACGTCCTTGCGTTTGATGAGCTTGGTTAAAAGCTTCAGGCGCGACTCTGTTTTCTCGATGGGATTAAGGTCAAAGTACGGTGGAATTACCGGTAAATTGGAAAAACTCCATTTCCCGCGTTTGACTTCGTATTGCTCCGGTACCGCAAGCTCAAGCAAATGACCGACAGCCGATGACAACACATACTGATCACTCTCGAAGTAATCGGTGTGCTTGGTAAACCCCCCTAATACCCGCGCGATATCGGCGGCAACGGAAGGCTTCTCGGCGATGATTAAGGTTTTTCCCATGAAACTCCTGTGAACACTCCGTGGTTGGGGTGCAGTTCTGAGAAAGCACACACCCGATTATCGGGCGGCGCAGTCCAATTTACGTAAGTATTACAATTACTTTACGCTCAATTGCCTTTTCGGGATTACACGGATGGCGAGAACGATTGGACTATCCGCCGTGATAACTACCGCAGCCGCTGGTAGCATCCACCCGGCAGCGTGGCGACCACGCCATCCAGTTCAAGCGATAATAGCATCGCTGATACTGTTTCCGCCGTCAAGCCACTACGGGTGCACAGTGTATCGATGTTGGCGACGTCATGGCCGAGATATTTCAGCAGCAGCGATTCTCCTGCGGCGGGTTCATCCGTGTCGTTGACCGTACTTCGTGCTAACTGATATCCCAGCTCATCCAGAATATCTTCGGCGCTTTCAACCAGTTTCGCTCCTTGTTTGATAAGTGCGTGACAACCCTTTGATAAGGGGGAATGAATCGAACCGGGAATGGCAAATACGTCCCGTCCCTGCTCCAGCGCCTGCCGGGCGGTAATAAGAGAACCACTTTGCAGCGCGGCTTCCACCACCAGGCAACCCCGGCTCATGCCGCTAATGATGCGGTTGCGGCGCGGAAAATTGCTACCCACGGCGGGGGTGCCCAATGGAAACTCGGAAACAAGCACTCCCTTTTCCGCCAGCTCATGGGCAAGATCGCGATTGCGTGCGGGATAAACGACGTCCAGGCCGGTCCCCACTACCGCGATGCTGGCTGCCGCGCCACGCAGACCCCCACGATGAGCCGCGGCATCCACACCGAGCGCCATTCCACTCACAATGCAAAGTCCCGCGTGGCTTGCAGC
The DNA here is from genome assembly GCF_900101945.1 of Nitrosospira sp. Nsp13. Lineage (NCBI taxonomy): Bacteria > Pseudomonadati > Pseudomonadota > Betaproteobacteria > Nitrosomonadales > Nitrosomonadaceae > Nitrosospira > Nitrosospira sp. Nsp13. Next base: position 14,477 of record NZ_FMVD01000004.1, read on the forward strand.
CTCGGCAAAAGCCTCCGCGTTGGAAAGCCCTTGAGGTGTAGCATTGCGGCTACCGACCACAGCAAGGGCGGGTGAGCTCAGCAACTCCCGTTTCCCCTTGAGATAGAGAAGCGGAGGAGGATCCGCGATATTGAGCAGCATCGAAGAATAATCGGGATCAGCCAGCGTCATAATCGAGTTTGCAGGATCTTCGAGCCATTTAAGCGTTACCGCAACTTTTTTTCTGTCCCCCCCTTGTACAATGTTGTCCGCTATCTTTTTCTTCACCAGGCGCTCAAGTGCGGCAGCTTTTGCGGAAAAAATACCGGCGGGACTGCCGAAAGCCACCAGCAATCGCCGGATTGACTCATCACCAAGACCATCAATCAAGCCAAGTGCAAGCCAGGATTCGATATCCTCTATTGGCTTCATTTTAGTCGATCCATGAATCCGGCAGTTTGATCGCTCATTTTCCAGCCCATTTCCAGGCGCCATAACCTGGAATAATTTTTTGCATCACTTGACCTTCGCTTTGGTGAGTTAACTTAGATGGATTTAACCTAAATCCGGTAGTTGGACGGGGCGAACGCACCCAGGAAGCAAGAATCAAAATGGCACAAAAATTCTCTACGGATCATAATTCCAGATTGACGAATGAGCGGCCAACTGCCGGATTTAGGTGCAAATGGATGGTACGGTGATCGCACTGCGTAATGGCCCAAGTTCACAACATTTTTTGATTACCGAGAGGAACCCATTGATTCTTTCGGAAAGCTCGAGGCGAGGCCTCTAAGCGATTGTCTGGATCAACAAATTGGCAATCAGACTGTCCGAGATTTCGTATCGGTGTCTTCGACGGGCTGGCCGGACTCAAGCCTCCGGCCCAAATCAGGATATAATGGACTTATGCTTGGAGAATTACCGGCAAGAGACCCCAGACATAGACCCAAGATAGGGATCAAACAGAATATCATAATGATACGGTTTAAATTTTGCATTTAGATTATTAAATGCGCAAGTCTTTTTATGGCACTCCTGAAGATACTACAATACCCGGATGAACGGCTGCACACCGTGGCAGACCGAGTACCGAAGGTTACTGATGAGATTCGTGCTTTGGTGGACGATATGGCGGAAACCATGTACTCCGCTCCTGGAATTGGACTGGCGGCAACCCAGGTTGACGTGCATCAGCGTGTCATCGTAATCGACATCTCCGATACCCGTAACCAGCTGCATGTGTTGATCAACCCTGAAATCACAGCCCGCAGCGGTGAATCTGACTATGAAGAAGGCTGTCTGTCCGTACCGGGAATATTCGGAAAGGTGGAACGCGCGGAGCGGGTCACGGTCGAGGCATGGGATCGCGATGGCAATCCGTTCGTGCTCGATGCCGATGGCTTGCTGGCAGTATGCATTCAACACGAGATGGATCATTTGGTAGGCAAAGTGTTTGTTGAATATTGGTCGCGGATGAAACAATCGCGCATTCAAACCAAGTTTAAAAAGCAGCAGCGCAAAGTAATGTGAGGGCCGGTTTCCCGGCCATCGGCAAGTGTGGATCATTGACCGCTGAATTTGAGAGGCATCTGAATAGATCCCGCGGGTTGTCAAGTGCGTTGCTGGCAAAAACGGAAATCACAGGACGTACGACGCGGGCTTGATCTACGACGCCAAGACGCATCGCGCGAGGTGCGCCTGCAAGGTATTTGCTCAGCGGTTCTGATGAGAGGCGGCCACGCCTCTTCGGCGGGTCTTCTTCGTGTATGCTCCTGGCTAAACCGCGTTCTATATGAACCTAAATCCGGCAGTTGACCGGTCATTCTTTAGCTCATTTGCCAACTAGGCACCATGACTTGTAATAACTTTTTGCCTCCCTTGACCGTCACCTTCCGGGCGAGTTCGCCAAATATACGGTTCTTGCGGCACACGGCCGCGCTGCAACGCCTTGCCCTGTACCCATTCCACTTCACCCAACTGCCGGATTTAGGTTGAAAATTATTTTTGCGGGCACCCCGCCATTCTCCGTTCCCGCGCTTGAAGCCTTGGCAAATGCCGGGCATGAGATTGCATTGGTGCTGACCCAGCCAGACCGCCCTTCCGGACGTGGCATGAAGCCCACCGCAAGCGCGATCAAATTGCTGGCACAACAACGCGAATTTACCTTGCTGCAGCCCTATTCGCTTAAACAACCGGAGTTGCGCGCGCAACTCGCTGCCATCGATGCGGATGTCATGGTGGTTGTCGCCTATGGACTGATTCTGCCTTCAGCTGTTTTGAACATCCCCCGCCTGGGTTGTCTTAACATCCATGCTTCCTTGCTGCCCCGCTGGCGGGGAGCCGCCCCAATCCAGCGGGCAATATTAGCGGGAGATCGGGAGACCGGGATCACCATCATACAAATGGATCGCGGCCTGGATACGGGCGCAATGCTGTTGCAGCGAAGTGACGCAATTGCAGTGGATGACACCGCGCAAACTCTGCATGACAGGCTTGCCTTATTGGGAGCGGTTTGCATCGTGGAAGCATTGGCGCATTTGCGTGAAAATATGCTTTCTGGAGTTCCTCAGAATGAAATTGCCGCGACTTACGCACCGAAACTGGAAAAAAAAGAAGCGGAAATTGACTGGCAACTAAGCGCGGAGAACATCAATCGTGTAGTACGGGCGTTCAATCCTCGCCCCGGTGCTTATTCGCGGGTACGTGGAATCTCTATGAAAATATGGCAGGCAAGGGTCACTGCGGATGCCGCTGGCCAACCGGGAGAAATTGTGGCAACAGGACGCGACGGAATCGTGGTGGTCTGTGGCGAAGGGGCGCTCATACTGGAAGCCTTGCAGAAATCTGATGGAAAAAAGATGAGTGCGGCAGAATTTCTCTCGGGGCATCCATTGCGGCCGGGCGACCGATTTGAACCCAAACTTGGCGATTGATCTTTTATTTTACTGCTCAATGCCATGATCCATAATGATTTTTTATCATACCTGAATTTCAGCTTCTTGATAAACCCGTTACAACTGCCGGATTTAGGTTGAATGCGGAATGATTAAAACTCAGTGTTTGGCCGCCGCAACGGTGGGTAAAGTACTGGCTGGCGCGAGCCTGACCGAGGTATTGCAGGAGGTCTGGCGTACCCACGTTGACCTTTCTGGCCAGCAACGCGGAGCCATTCAGGATTTAAGCTACGGTGTACTACGTTTTTATGGTCAACTCGACAGGTTGCTTGGCTTATTACTGAACAAACCACTGCGGGACCGGAATATACGTTATTTATTATTGGTGGGCCTGTATCAACTGGGGTATAGCAAAGCTTCCGTGCATGCAATTGTGGATCATGCCGTATCCGCTACTCAAGTGATGAATGGTAACAAAGGTGTCCAAGGACTGGTCAACGCGGTATTGCGCAACTTTGTGCGACAACGCGCATGTCTTCTGGAACGGGCGGCTGAAAACGAGGTGGGACGGTATTCTCATCCACAGTGGTGGATAGACAAACTTCACGTACACTACCCGGAAAGCTATCAGGCAATATTGGAGGCCGGCAATCAGCATCCACCCATGACGTTGAGGGTCAACCGGCGCAAAATCAGCGTGGCGGAATACGAGAAACGTCTCAACCAAAACGGCATGGATACGCGGCGATTGTGGAATGACGCGCTCGAGCTGGCACAACCGGTCGCAATTGACAAGCTCCCGGGATTCACACAAGGGCTGGTGTCGGTACAGGATGCGGGCGCCCAACTTGCCGCACCATTGCTGGACGCGCACGACGGCATGCGTGTCCTGGATGCTTGCGCCGCGCCCGGAGGCAAAAGCGCGCATTTGCTGGAATTGGCGAAAGTGGAATTAACCGCGTTGGACAATGACAGCGTACGGGTCGCCCGCATAACAGAAAATCTCTCTCGTCTGGAACTCGATATCCACCGCATCATTTGCGGAGATGCCGCGCACCCGGCGGAATGGTGGGATGGCAGGAAATTCGATCGTATTTTAGCCGATGTGCCCTGTTCCGCCTCGGGCGTGGTGCGCCGCCACCCCGACATCAAATGGCTAAGACGTGAAAGCGACCTCTCCCGGTTTGGTGAAAAGCAGCGCAAAATCCTGGATGCCTTGTGGCAGATCCTGACCAGAGATGGTAAATTGCTCTATGCTACCTGTTCGGTATTCGCCGAGGAAAACAAGCTGCAAGTGGAGAAGTTTCTGCGCCATCATTCAGACGCCCGTCTGTTGCCTCTGTCCCAGGTTGAAGCAATCGATGGGCAACTGTTGCCGAACTCTCATCATGACGGTTTCTTTTATGCTCTGCTGCACAAAGCCTGATTCCTTTGCGCGCCTGCTGCAGGCGGCGGCAGTGATACTTCTGAGTATGGTACTGCCGCTGAGCACTACCGTCCATGCGGAAGGCATACAGATAAAGTCCATCGTGATCGATGCGACGGACGAAGGTTATCAGTTTGACGCTGATTTCGAGATCGCGCTTAACCCCAAGCTGGAACGCGCACTTGAGAAAGGTATCGTGCTTTATTTCGTTACTGAACTCAATCTGATGAAATTCCGCTGGTACTGGCTGGGTGAAAGAGTTGCACAAAGTAGAGTACGTGAAGGATTGAGCTATTACGCGCTGACTCGTCAGTACCGTTTGAGTCGCGGAACGCTGTCGCAGAATTTCAACACACTTAAGGAAGCGCTACAGGCGCTTAGCCGGGTGCGCGACCGTCCTCTTATCGCAAGTTCCGAGCTAAAACCGGATATGGAATACACGGTGGAATTGCGGATGCGACTTGATATCTCGGCATTGCCTAAACCTTTTCAGGTGGAAACGCTTGGCTCCAGGGAATGGGATCTCAGCACTGGCACACTCCAGTGGAGCACAAGGTTGCCGTTGCCAAAGCTTCAAGATAATACCCGGCCGTGAAATACGTCATCATCATCGGTGCGGGACTGGGTGCGGTCATGCTGTTTCTGCTCGCCACCGCGGGTGCCGACACAGGGCTCTTTGAACGAAAATATAGACTTCTGATCCGGGTCAATGTCGGCTTCGTGTTGTTTCTCATGGCGGTGGTGGGATATTTGCTGTGGAGACTCAAGCGCAGGCTCAAGGCCGGCGTATTCGGTTCCAGGCTGGCGCTACGCCTGTTGCTGATCTTCTCTCTGATGGCGATTCTCCCGGGTGCGCTGGTGTATGGCGTCTCTGTGCAGTTCCTCGGGAAAAGTATCGAATCCTGGTTTGATGTCAAAGTGGATCGTGCGCTCGAGGGAGGATTGAACCTCGGGCGTACCATTCTCGACAATCTCTTGGTGGAACTACGCAACAAAGCTCAGTCTGTCACCCTTACCCTAGCTGAGGAATCCGCCTCGCCGCTACCGGTGCTGGAGCAGTTATTGAATCAATCCCAAATCCGGGAAGCCGCGCTGTTTGATCAGAATGGAAAGCAAATGGTATTTGCTGGCTTACATGACACGGGATTATTCCCGGACACGCTCAGTGCGGCGGTAATGCAACAGACGAGGATAGAGAATATCTACAGTACAGTTGAATCCATTCCCGACAAAGGCTTGTATTTAAGGGTGGTGGCGCCTATCGATGCACCAGGCATGAAAGGTGATGGGTGGATGCTGCAATTATTGCAACCGGTACCGAAGCAGCTAACCGAAGATGCGGAAATAGTACAGGCGGCGTATCGCGATTATCAGGAATTGCTGCTCTCACGCGAAGGGCTGAAGGGATTATATGGCGTGACGCTCACACTCGCGCTGCTGCTTTCGCTTTTCTCCGCACTGGCGGCGGCGTTCCTTATCAGTGAGCGGCTGAGCGCACCATTGGGCATGCTGGCCGAAGGTACCCGAGCCGTAGCACAAGGCGACTTCAGCAGGCGCCATCCCGTCCAGAGCCGCGATGAGCTGGGAGTGCTGACCGAATCATTTAATCTCATGACTCAGCAGCTGGAGGAAGCCCGCGTTACCGCCGAGCGCAATCAGCAAGAGGTGGAAAGCGCCCGGGCTTATCTGGAAAACATACTGGCCAACCTCTCATCCGGCGTTCTGGTATTTGACGAGAATTTGCGTATGCGCACCGCAAATCTTAGCGCCGAGCAAATCCTGAAGGTTCCACTGATGGGTCTCCAGGGATTAACCATTGAAGAATGCGCGGTGCGCGAACCTCAGCTGAATTCTTTCAAGGCGGAAATTCTTGAAGGATTTCATTCTGGTAAAAGGGGCGAATGGCAGTGTCAGGTGGAACGCATGAGGGATGGCACCAATCAGGTATTGCTGCTCCGTGGGACACGTCTGCCGCACGTATCGGGCAGTGGCGGTGTCGTGGTGTTTGATGATATCACCAGTTTATTGCAGGCTCAGCGTACCGCCGCTTGGGGCGAGGTGGCACGGCGCCTGGCTCACGAAATCAAAAATCCGCTCACACCGATACAGCTTTCGGCCGAGCGTATGCAGCACAAGCTCGCGGAGAAATTAAGTACGCAGGATGCCCATATCTTGCGGCGGTCCACTGAAACGATCGTCAATCAGGTCGAAGCACTTAAAAAAATGGTCAATGAATTCAGTGAATATGCGCGGGCACCCGAACTGGAATTTCATATGCTGGATTTCAACGGCCTGGTGCGGGAAGTGCTTGCATTATATGAGGCCGCGAGCACAGGGGCGCCTGGAAATCGACAACCCCGCATCGATTTGGCCCTGGCTTCAGATCTGCCGGCGGTGAGGGGTGATTCCGCACGGTTACGACAGGTTATTCACAATCTCTTGCAGAATGCTCAGGATACACTGATGGGCGTCCCGGAACCCGCCATCATGGTTCGAACCGAAATTGTGTCAAATGGAATGCGGTTTAGCGTGAGTGATAATGGTGCGGGATTCCCCGAACAAGTCCGAGCCCGGGTGTTCGAACCCTACGTTACCACCAAGTCCAGAGGTACGGGACTTGGACTACCCATTGTTAAAAAAATCGTTGAGGAACACAGCGGTGTGATTGAAATAGAGAATATCCGGCCTTGCGGCGCACGAGTTTCAATTACCCTTCCGGCCAAGCAAGCAATTTGACGGTTTATCATAAAATTACATAACCACTATCCACTATGAATGTATCTTCCATCTTGGGAAGCACCCGCTTTGATAATTCGCACTCAGGCCCCACTAACAGGGTAGATTCCCCTGCGTTTGCAAAAGAGATCCGGCTCTGGAACCTGAACCCGGCAATTGACTGTTCATTTTTTAGGGATTTTTAGCTAAGTACTATGATCCGCAATGACTTTCCACCCAACTTGATCTCCATCCTTCTGGTGAATTCGCTACAGGAAGGATCGCACTCTGTCCAACCGACGAATTCAGCTAAATTATGAGCAACAATACGATACTTGTCGTTGATGACGAAGTCGGCATACGTGAGCTATTGTCCGAGATCTTGCGTGATGAAGGTTATCAAGTGGCCCTTGCGGAAAATGCCGGGCAGGCACGCAACTGGCGCAAGCAAGCGCGACCCGACCTGGTATTGCTCGACATCTGGATGCCGGATACCGACGGCATCACGCTTCTGAAAGAATGGGCAAGTGGCGGACTGCTCACCATGCCGGTGGTGATGATGTCGGGACATGGGACCATAGACACCGCAGTAGAGGCAACACGGATGGGCGCATCCGGCTATCTGGAAAAACCGGTTCCGCTGCAAAAATTATTGAATACGGTAGGGCGCGCACTACGTGGTGGACAAGGCAAACCACTCACGATACTTCCGCTCGCCAGCCTGGGCAGAGGTCCATTGATCGCCGACCTGAAGAAACGGCTGGAACAGGTAGCCAATCTTAGAACGCCGTTATTGCTCACCGGCGAACCAGGAACCGGGGCGGATTTGTGTGCACGCTTTCTACACCGCCCAAACACTCCCTGGGTGGAGCCGGACACCCTTGCTGCCCTGACGAATGCCCCGTTTGATCTACTTGAACGTGCAAAAGGTGGCCTGCTGTTTCTCAAGGAGATCGGGGATCTCAACAGATTGGCACAAAAAGGCCTGCTGTTGCTGTTGGGCAAGCTGGAAAAATATAGTGTACGGCTGGTATGCGCCACCTCCATGCCGTTAGCGGGGCTGACTGCGCAAGGCGCCTATGATCAGAGGTTATATGAAATTTTGAGTGGTCTTTGCATCAATGTTCCCGCGCTGAGGGAGCATCGGGAAGATATTCCCGAACTGGCCAGCCAGATTCTCTCGCGCTGTATTGAGTCAGGCGAAGTACCCCTGCGACAATTCAGTACCGCCGCGCTTAACGGCTTGCGGAATCATGACTGGCCTGGCAACCTTGCGCAACTTACCGGCGCGGTTCACTCTCTGGCGCTCACCTGCGCTGGCGATGAGATATCGGCGGATGATGTAAAGCAGATACTGGTCTCCTCATCTCCGACCCAAGCAGTGGCAGGTGTTCCGCTTAATATTCCTCTACGCGAGGCACGCGACATGTTTGAGAAAATTTATTTTGAACAGCTCATTGATCAGGAAAACGGCAACATGACTCGAGTGGCGGAGCGGGCCGGGTTAGAGCGCACTCATCTTTACCGCAAGCTTAAACTGCTGGGAATCAAGCTGCGCAATCACTAAGTGGGAAGAAATTTTCCGTTTATATCACGCCCAGAAATTATCGGGACCATCTAGGGCCTGTTAACAGATATGAGCTCACGACCATTCGCGTCGGTGGCTCCCATAGCGCTTTTAGCGTTAACTGCAATTCGCCACATCTGAAATCTTGCATTAGTATCAACGCAAAGTTGTCTGACATCGTATCTTAAGCGATAATAATGGTTTTTGCCGACCCGCACCCTTACTCAGGTTAGGGGGTGGTATTTTTATTGCAATATATCCATTGAACGAGGGAGTTTGTGTCCATGGGAACATTTAGAGATTTTGATGCGCCGGTGTTCAAGAATCTTACCAGCGCTATCCGCGCGCTGGCTATGGACGCTGTGCAAAAAGCCAATTCGGGCCACCCCGGTATGCCGATGGGTATGGCGGAGATAGCCGAAGTATTATGGATTCATCATTTACGCCACAACCCCGCCAACCCCAAATGGATGGACCGCGACCGGTTCGTATTGTCCAACGGACATGGCTCGATGTTGATTTATGCCTTGTTGCATCTTACCGGCTACGATTTGCCGATGGAGGAAATCAAACGCTTCCGCCAGCTTCATTCCAAGACGCCTGGCCATCCTGAATATGGTTACACGCCAGGCGTAGAAACCACCACCGGCCCCTTGGGACAGGGACTCGCCAACGCGGTAGGCATGGCGCTGGCGGAAAAAATACTCGCCGCAGATTTTAACCGGCCCGGCTTTGATATTGTCAATCATTACACCTACGTATTTCTTGGCGATGGCTGTCTTATGGAAGGAATTTCTCATGAGGCCTGTTCGCTGGCGGGTACGCTGGGGCTCGGTAAGCTGATCTGTTTTTACGACGACAACGGCATTTCCATCGACGGTCATGTGGAAGGCTGGTTCACAGACGACACACCCAAGCGTTTCGAGGCTTATGGCTGGCATGTCGTTCCCAATGTCAACGGGCATGACCCGGTAGCAATCGAGGCGGCGATCGAGGCAGCCAAGCAAGCTGGTGGAAAACCTTCGATGATCTGCTGCAAAACCGTCATCGGCATGGGCTCTCCCAACAAGGCCGATACTCATGAAGTCCATGGTGCCGCGCTGGGTGACGCGGAGATAGCCGCTACCCGGCCACATATCGGCTGGCATCATTTGCCATTCGAAATCCCCAACGATGTCTATGCAATGTGGGATAGCCGCGCAAAAGGCGAAAAACTGGAGAGCGAGTGGAACCACAAGTTCGCCGAGTATAGCGAGAAGTATCCCGCCGAGGCCGCCGAATTCACGCGTCGTATGTCGGGAGAATTGCCGGACGGCTGGCGCGAGCACGTGGATGGCTTGATCGGCCGCGTCGATGCCAAGCAGGAAACGATTGCCACCCGCAAGGCTTCACAAAACGCCATTGAAGGCCTGGCATCAGCATTGCCGGAGCTGGTCGGTGGTTCCGCGGATCTGGCGGGATCCAACCTCACCCTCTGGTCTGGGTCAAAAGGCTACAGCCGGGAGAACGGAGGCAACTATATTTATTATGGCGTGCGTGAATTCGGCATGAGCGCAATGATGAACGGGCTGTCCCTACATGGTGGCATCATCCCGTACGGCGCGACCTTTCTGATGTTTTCGGAATATGCCCGCAATGCCTTGCGCATGGCCGCGCTGATGAAAATTCGCACTTTATTCGTGTTTACCCATGATTCGATCGGCCTGGGCGAAGATGGTCCGACACATCAAGCGGTGGAACAGACCGCGACGTTACGTTACATTCCCAATATGTATGTATGGCGGCCCTGTGATACCGTTGAATCCACGGTCGCCTGGGCACGCGCAATTGAACGCAAGGATGGCCCTTCAACACTGATTTTCAGCCGCCAGAATCTGCCATTCCAGAAACGCGACGCCGCCACTATCAAACTGATCGACAAGGGCGGTTATATCCTCTCCGAGGCCGCGGACGACAAGCCACAAGCCATCATTATCGCCACCGGTTCTGAAGTGGGACTGGCAATAATGGCACAAAAAGCACTTGCTGAAACAGGTGTCCACGTACGCGTGGTTTCAATGCCTTGTACAAACCTGTTTGACCGCCAGGACCCGGCTTATAGGGATAGCGTATTACCCAAGGGTATAGGGCGCGTAGCGGTGGAGGCAGGTGTCACCGATTACTGGCGCAAATATGTTGGACTTGAGGGCGCGGTGGTCGGCATGGATACATTTGGCGAATCAGCGCCTGCCAGCGATCTGTTCAAGCATTTCGGCTTCACCGTCGAGAATGTGATAAAAGCGGTGAATAGCGTTATTTAATTCCCTCGGGGGAACTTGCGGTATGGGGATTTCTTTGCGCTACGGTTCGATTTTTTTATCCAAGGAGTTCAAAATATGACAATCAAAGTCGGTATCAATGGGTTTGGCCGTATTGGACGCATGGTGTTTCGTGCGGCAATACAAAATTTCGAAGACATCGAAGTCGTCGCGATTAATGATCTGCTCGAACCAGACTACCTGGCTTATATGCTGCAACACGACTCCGTGCATGGCCGCTTCAAGGGAGATGTCTCTATCGAGGGTGACGACACCCTGGTCGTCAATGGCAAGAAGATCCGCCTGACCGCCATCAAGGATCCGGCTGAACTGAAGTGGAACGAGGTGGGTGCCGATGTTGTCGTTGAGTCTACGGGTCTTTTTCTGACTAAGGAAACCTGCCAGAAACACATTACGGCCGGTGCTAAAAAAGTCATCATGTCAGCACCTTCCAAGGATGACACGCCCATGTTTGTTTATGGCGTGAATGATAAAACGTATGCTGGACAGTCCATTATTTCCAATGCGTCGTGTACCACCAACTGTCTTGCCCCTGTCGCCAAGGTATTGAACGACACCTTCGGTATCAAGCGCGGCTTGATGACTACCGTACATGCCGCCACCGCCACACAGAAGACGGTCGATGGCCCTTCCAACAAGGATTGGCGCGGAGGACGCGGTATTCTTGAAAACATCATTCCATCCTCGACCGGCGCCGCCAAAGCAGTCGGCGTGGTTATTCCGGAACTGAACAAGAAACTCACCGGCATGGCCTTCCGCGTGCCGACTTCCGACGTATCGGTGGTCGACCTCACCGTCGAGTTGAATAAGGATGCCACCTACGAGGAAATCTGCGCCGCCATGAAGAAAGCATCGGAGGGATCAATGAAGGGGGTGCTCGGCTATACGGATGAAAAGGTCGTTTCCACTGATTTTCGCGGGGACAGTTGCACCTCCATCTTTGATGCGGAGGCTGGCATGTCTTTGGATGGCAGTTTCGTAAAGGTTGTTTCCTGGTACGACAACGAATGGGGTTATTCCAGCAAGATTCTGGAAATGGTCCGCGTTGCCGCCGCCAAGTAATGGGCGGTGAGGGGTTGAGAATCGCGGGAACATAAAGAAGTCTGTCTGATCCGCCTTTCACCTTCATTTTCTACTTCGACCGGGCATAAGGAATAGGCCGCAAGCCGTCCCTTATGCCGCACAAATCTGGAGCTTCCCGTGTCTGTCATCAAACTCATCGATCTCGATCTTAAAGGCAAGCGTGTATTCATTCGCGCCGATTTGAATGTACCCGTTAAAGATGGCAAGGTTACATCTGATGCGCGTATTACCGCTTCCATGGCTACCATCAATCACTGCCTGAAACAGGGGGCTAAAGTGATGGTGACTTCGCATCTGGGCCGCCCCGAGGAAGGCGTATGGTCTGAGGAGAATTCACTCAGGCCGGTTGCCGAAAATATCGCTGCCCGTCTGGGCAAGCCCGTGCGCCTGATCAAGGATTGGGTAGAAAACGGATTCGAGGTCGCGGAAGGTGAATTGGTTGTTCTGGAAAACTGCCGCATCAACAAAGGCGAAAAGAAGAATGTTGATGAGACTGCACAGAAGTATGCCAAGCTGTGCGATGTATTTGTCATGGACGCCTTCGGCACCGCACATCGTGCCGAAGCCTCCACCCATGGTATTGCCAAGTATGCGCCGGTTGCTTGCGCCGGTATTTTGCTGACGGAGGAACTGGATGCGCTGACCAAGGCCCTGCTGAATCCGGCGCGCCCCATGGTCGCCATTGTCGGCGGTTCCAAGGTGTCGACCAAGCTTACCGTGCTTGAGTCCCTCTCCGAGAAAGTGGATCAGATGGTGGTGGGCGGCGGCATCGCCAATACCTTTCTCAAAGCTGCCGGAAAGAATACCGGAAAGTCTTTATGCGAAAATGATCTGGTTCCTACCGCGAAGACATTGATGGACAAGATGGCGGGGCGCAACGCTTCCATCCCTATCGCGGTGGATGTCGTGGTGGGGAAAAAATTCGATGCGAACGAACCGGCAATATTGAAAGATGCCGATTCGGTGGCTGATGATGAAATGATTTTTGATATTGGCCCGAAGAGCGCGCAAGAATTGGCGGATATCATCATGAAAGCTGGCACGGTGGTATGGAATGGCCCCGTTGGCGTATTCGAGTTCGATCAATTTGGCGCCGGAACCAAAACCATCGCCATGGCAATTGCCGATACCAAGGCATTTACCCTGGCTGGTGGTGGCGACACCATCGCCGCAATCCAGAAATATGGTATTTATGACAAGATATCGTACATTTCCACCGCTGGCGGTGCCTTCCTGGAGTTTCTGGAAGGCAAGAAACTGCCGGCCGTGGATATACTCGAGCAGCGCGCACGCTGATTTTTGTACGGTTAACCGATGCGGCCCATCTACCTGGAAATGATTCTGAATCCAGCGATTAGTGGTTCATTTTTCGCTCATCTTTTAAGTCCGGCACTATGATTGACAAAGTATTTTCGCATCGTGCGACCCTTACCTCTTTAGTGAGCTTGCTACAACTACCGGATTTAGAATGATTCGAAGAACGAAGATCGTCGCTACGCTCGGCCCCGCATCCAGGGATCCCAAAATTCTGGAGCGCATGATAAATGCCGGAGTGGACGTGGTACGCATCAATTTTTCTCATGGCACACGGGAGGAGCATATCGAGTGTGCCGAGCTGACCCGTTCGCTGGCACGTGCCGCAGGCCATGCCGTGGGGGTACTGGCGGATTTACAAGGCCCGAAGATCCGGATTGGCAAATTTGAAAAAGGAAAAATCGCACTCAAGACCGGTGACAAATTTATACTCGACGCCGAATGTGCGTTGGGCGACCAAGAACGGGTAGGACTGGATTATAAAGAGCTGCCCAATGATGTCGAAACGGGTGCGACACTGATCCTGGATGATGGCCGTATCGTGCTCGGCGTCTCCGATGTCCAAGGGTCCCGGGTGTATTGCGTGGTTGAACAGGGCGGCGTGCTATCCAACAACAAAGGTATCAACCGCAAAGGTGGCGGACTCAGCGCCCCTGCATTGACCAGTAAGGACGTGGAAGACATCAGGACTGCCGCGGCGCTCAAGGCGGATTACCTCGCAGTATCCTTCCCGCGCTCCGGAGACGATATGCGCTGGGCGCGTGAAGTGATGCACGAAGCCGGTGGCAAAAGTTTGTTGATGGCAAAAATTGAGCGATCCGAGGCAATTCTGGCGCTGGATGATATTTTGCAGGCATCCGATGCCATTATGGTGGCGCGCGGTGATCTTGCGGTAGAAGTAGGCGACGCGGTAGTGCCGGCGCTGCAGAAACGTATGATCCGCACGGCGCGCGCCAACAATAAACTGGTGGTAACCGCCACGCAGATGATGGAGTCAATGGTCACCAGTCCGGTGCCCACCCGTGCCGAAGTATCCGATGTCGCGAATGCGGTGCTGGATGGCACCGATGCGGTCATGCTGTCCGCGGAATCCGCTGCGGGCCAATACCCAGTCGAAGCCGTTGCGGCCATGGCCAGGGTTTGCCTCGAGGCGGAAAAGGAATATCTGGCGAGCAGCGAACTCCGTCGGCTTCAGGGCGGCATTCCGGACACCATCGAGGAAGCGATCGCCCGCGCCACCATGTTTACCGCCGGCGGTCTGAAACTCCGTGCCATTGCCGCGCTTACGCAAAGCGGCAGAACGGTATTGCTGATGTCGCGCAGAAGCTCCAATGTACCCATATTTGCTTTAAGCCCGCAAGAGGATACCCGCCGCAAAATGACCTTGTTTCGCGGTGTTTACCCGATAAAATTCGGTGGGGGCTCGAATGATCCCGAGATCATCCTGAATCATGCGGAAAACGAGCTTCTCAAGCGAGGAGTGGTGCGCAACGGCGATCTGATTATCATGACTATCGGCGAACCGGTGGGCAAGGCGGGCGGTACCAATACCATGAAAATTGTCAAGGTGGGAGAATACAGAAAGGCTTCGGCGAAGCCTGAAATCTGAGTAACAGGAACACTGCTTGCCATGTCATTTCAAGGCAGCGCTATTTCTGACTTACACTAACGGCTCACCTTATACGATTCACTCTACACAGATTCTAACTTGGAGGAGGCTCAAATGGCACTCGTATCATTGCGTCAACTTTTGGATCATGCGGCGGAAAATGGCTATGGTCTGCCCGCTTTCAATGTAAATAATCTGGAGCAGATTCAGGCCATCATGCAAGCGGCCGATGAATGCAACAGTCCGGTCATCATGCAGGGTTCTGCGGGTGCGCGCAAATATGCGGGGGAAGCCTTTTTACGCCACCTGATTGCGGCGGCGGTGGAGTCTTATCCGCATATCCCCATCGTCATGCATCAGGATCACGGCGCATCCCCGGCGGTATGTATTAACGCTATCCGCAGCGGTTTTTCCAGTGTGATGATGGATGGCTCGCTGGAGGCGGACGCCAAGACGCCATCATCCTATGAGTACAACGTCGAGGTCACTGCCAAGGTGGTGGAGATGGCGCATGCAGTCGGCGTTTCTGTCGAAGGCGAGCTGGGCTGCCTGGGCTCGCTCGAATCCGGCATGGGTGAAGCGGAAGACGGGCACGGAGCCGAAGGGAAGCTATCTCATGATCAGTTGCTGACCGATCCGGAGCAGGCCGCCGACTTCGTCAAACAAACAGGCGTGGATGCGCTGGCCATCGCCATCGGGACCTCCCATGGTGCGTACAAATTCACGCGTAAACCGACTGGCGACATTCTCGCAATCGAGCGCGTCAAGGAAATTCATCAGCGTATTCCCAATACGCATCTGGTGATGCACGGCTCCAGTTCCGTGCCGCAGGAATGGCTTGACATCATCCGCGAATATGGTGGAGAAATGAAGGAGACGTATGGCGTGCCGGTGGAGGAGATCCAGGAAGGCATCAAGCATGGCGTGCGCAAGATCAATATCGATACCGACATCCGCCTCGCCATGACGGGTGCAATCCGCCGTCATCTTGCCAAAAACAAGAGCGAATTCGATCCGCGCAAATTTCTCAAGGATGCGACCGCAGCCGCGAAGGATATTTGCAAGGCACGCTTTGAGGCATTTGGCTGCGCCGGTCAGGCAGGCAAGATCAAACCCGTCATGCTGGACAACATGGCAAACAAATATGCCAAGGGTGAATTGAAAGCCGTTATCAAATAAATGAAGTGAATAACTGGCCCAAGTTGCACTTCTCCTTCGGGACATGAAAGGTGACAGGGATCCGGATATACAAAAAGGCGCTCAGCATTGATCGCCTTTTTGTTTGCCGGCAATACAAGTCTGCCAGTGGATAAGCTGCGTGCATTTTATTTGGCGGACTGCACGGGGCGACTCAAAAGGACCATCAAGTAAAACTTTTACCAGAATGGGTCATTTCTATTGAAATGCTTCCAGGCATTATTCAGCTCCAGCTTCTTGATCAGTGCCAGACTCACACCCCAACCCCGGATGATACCGGCGGCTTCATGCTGATCACTTTCATCTTTAGCGATAGGTACTTCGCTCAGCAGGCGTTCAGCAATGGCAGTGTCGTTCATCGTACCCAGAATATCTTGAAGAGTAGATAAAGACTGAATGTAACGTTTCGTCGCCTTATGCGGATAAAACCCGGTAAAAAACTCAACGGCGTAGCGTTGTTTCTTGGCGACGATGCGCAGAGCGTGTAATTCCGGCACGCTGAGATTCGCCAGTTTTTCGTCATATTTTTTGAGTTGACGATGGCGGCGCGCCAGCAGCGTTCCGGCAAATTCTTTCACTGTCATGCCAGATCCGGTTCCGGGGGAATCGTCCGACACTGGCAAATCTGGCTGGGCAAGCCAGGGTTCTGCGCATAACCACGCGCCCAGCCTCAACATCAACTCCGTATAGTGCCCGGATTCCACAGCGTTGCGCGCTGCTTCATTGTGATTGCGGCGTAGCTGCTCACACTTTTCCCTTAGCGCCAACATCCCCTGATGATCGGAAAAGGCAAGGTGAACCGTAGCCAATGTTTCCGTGACGAATACGTCCCAATCCCGCGCCGGGCCAAATTGCCCGGCCAGCCACTTCAATTCCTGTGCTGTCGGAGTAAACGCCGCCTTGGAAAACGCCTTGGAAAAAATACTCAAGGCCGAACGTTGCCTGCGCAAAGCAACACGCATTTGATGCAGATATTCAATGTCGCATCCTTCCAGCATGCCGGCTTCGTTGCTGTGCAAATGACCGAGGCAATTCCATGTTATCGCCTTGAACGCTTCACTGACGCCCATTTCAGCCGCAAGCGGGACCGGCCGGGCTTTGAGTGGTGGAGATCTGGAGCCGGAAGCAAGCGCATAGCCACGCTCTGCCTTACTCGCATTTTCCAGCCTGACGGGAATATCGTGCAGCAGATCCTGCGCAAGCTGAAATAATGGCAACGGACTGCCCGATTTCAATTCCAGTTCAATTTCGCAAATGGGCACACTCGCATCCCCGGCAATAATCTCTCCCCGATCCAGACAAAATTCCGCTTCGCTGCCATCGGGCAGACGCAGTGTGCGCGTACTACGGTTGAATACGGTAGTAAACAACGGTCGCAGTTGCTCACGCAGGCTGGCGGTGCTAAACAGCCTAACAAGCGAAGGATCGGAGATTTTGGTAAAATCGGGTTGTGCTTTCAGTACCGGCGCTTCCCATTCGTCACGCTGATGCAGTCCCGTCGCGACGCTACCTCCACCTTTGATGGACTGCATCCATCGTTTACCCTCACGGCGCAACCGGAATGCGACGTCATTACGCCTGAGATCAAAATCAGGCGTGTCATAGTAAATGCTGTAAAGTTTTCGTGTGACGGAATTTGAAAGACTTAACGATCGCAGCAATGAATTATGCTGCAACCGGGCGATAGCGTCCGGTGGTAAGCGCAACTTGAGTTCGATCTCGGTAGGCATTGTTTAGTTGTTACGGACCCACCCACTACTGTCCCTCAGGCTGCCTCGCCACCGCGAGCTCCGCAAGCAGCGTCTCCTGAGCACAGAATTTCTTGCTGGCACGGGCAGACCTGAGACGATAATTACCGTTGCTATCCATTTCCCATGCCTGTGTATTGTCCCTGAGGTAGGTATTCAAGCCTTCGACCAGCACACGCTTTTTCAATTTTGGGTCCAGAACAGGAAAACATATTTCAATACGGCGGAAAAAATTCCGATCCATCCAGTCAGCGCTGGAGAGATAAATGGCGTGGGTGCCACCACTACGAAAATAGAAGATCCGGGTGTGTTCAAGGAAACGGCCAATTATCGAACGCACCCGGATGTTTTCTGATAACCCCGCAATGCCGGGGCGCAAGGCGCACACGCCGCGAACGATGAGATCGATTTTCACTCCGGCACCTGAAGCTGCATAGAGCGCTTTAATAATTTCCGGCTCAAGTAATGCATTCATTTTGGCAATGATACGCGTCGGTTTTCCCGCTTTGGCGTTCTGCGCTTCTTTGTCGATAGCGATCATCATCTGGCTGTGAAAGCTGAATGGGGATTGCCATAGATGTTTTAATTTTCCCGCCTTGCCGAGGCCGGTTAGTTGCATGAAGACTTCATTCACGTCGGCGCAAACTTCCTCGTTGCAGGTAAACAAGCCGAAATCGGTATAGAAGCGGGCGGTACTGGGATGATAATTACCAGTACCCACATGCACATAACGCCGCAGTTTGCCTTCTTCGCGCCGCACCACCATCGCCATCTTGGCGTGGGTCTTGTGGCCCACGACACCATATACCACATGCGCACCGACTTCCTCCAGACGGCTGGCCCAGTTTATGTTGGCTTCCTCGTCGAAACGTGCCAATAGTTCCACCACTACCGTGACTTCTTTACCGCTACTCGCCGCGGCGATAAGCGCGGTCATTACCAGCGAATCCGTTCCCGTGCGGTATACGGTTTGTTTGATTGCCACCACGTCGGGGTCCGTCGACGCCTGTTGAATGAAGTGAATCACTGGCTGGAACGATTGATAAGGATGATGCAGGAGAACATCATTCTTGCGAATTATCTGAAAAATGTCGACGGCCTTTTTCTTTTGCAGCGTAAGCGGAAGACCGGGAATGAATGGTGGATATTTCAGATCGGGACGGTTAATACGATCAGGAACCTGCATCAGCCGCACAAGATTCACCGGTCCTTCCACCTGATAGAAATCATCACGGGTGAGACCCAGTTGCTCCAGCAAGAAATCCGCCATGTGTTGCGGGCAATTGTCCGCCACTTCCAGCCGTACCGCGTTGCCGAAATGGCGCTGAGGCAATTCTCCCTGCAGCGCGACACGCAGGTTTTTAACCTCCTCCTCGTCCACGAACAAGTCGCTATTCCGGGTTGCGCGGAATTGGTAGCAGCCCAGCACACTCATACCGGAGAATAATTCACCCACGTGGGCATGCAGAATCGATGATAGAAATACGAAGTTATATTCGCTGGTACTGATTTCACCCGGCAGAAGAATTACGCGCGGCAATACCCGCGGCGCTTGCACGATAGCCGTTCCCGAACTGCGCCCAAAAGCGTCCTTTCCTTCCAGTTCGATTGCAAAATTCAAACTCTTGTTGAGTACACGCGGAAAAGGATGCGAGATATCAAGGCCGATGGGGGTAAGTACCGGCATCAGTTCACGAAAGAAAAAAGCCTTAATCCACTCGCGCTGAGCGTCATTCCAGGCGGCGCGGCGCAGGAAGCGGATACCCTCATTCGCAAGTCCGGGCAAGACATCCTGATTCAACAACCGGTATTGACGCGCCACCAGCGAATGAGCTTGCTCAGCGACCAGCTTGAATACCTGCTGCGGCAACATGCCGTCTGGTCCGAAACCATGCGTATCCAGAGTGATCTGCTCCTTTAACCCGGCGACGCGAACCTCGAAAAACTCATCGAGATTACTGCTGACGATGCAAAGAAATTTCAGCCGCTCCAGAAGAGGATTGTCTTTATTGTCGGCTTGCGCAAGGACCCGCCGGTTAAATTCGATCTGACCGAGTTCACGATTGATAAATTGACTGCCGATTGAGGAATTTGGCATGAAAAGGAGTTCGTTCTAAACGACTTCAGCTATGGATAGACAGTGATGGCAGGCATACCACCTTCATGCGCGAAAGATACGGCCATTCTCCTGCCATCTTTCATTTTGTCGGCGGCACATAGCCTACAGGCTGTTCCGCCCCGGCTCCAAAAAAATATGCCTCCATCTGTTCGCTCAGATATTTGCGGGCTTTGATCTCCGCGAGATTCAAGCGATTTTCATTGACCAGCATGGTCTGGTGTTTGATCCACCCGGACCATGCCTCTTTCGATACATTATCGACAATGCGCTTCCCCAGCTCGCCCGGATAAGGCTGGAAATCCAGCCCTTCCGCTTCCCGCCCGAGTTTAACGCATTTAACTAGCCTTGCCATTGATTGCCTCCAAAAGAAATTGTGAATGCATTATGGCTATTCCGTCCGGTCACGTAAACCACGACATGCATGGCCAGCCGTCCACCAACGAAGCCGGGACGCGCCCAAACGAAGAATTGCCACGAGGAATCGGTGTGATCATATTTCCTTTACGAATACCTTGGAACGGCGCTGATAATTGTAGAGTCCCTGTTTCGCTTTTGGTAATTCACCTACATCGGTTTCGACAAAGCCCCGCTCGACAAACCAGTGGGCAGTCCGGGTGGTGAGGACAAACAACTTTTTACCGCCTTGAGACCGGACCTTGGTCTCAATATTCCTGAGCAACGCATCGCCACATCCGGCGCTACGATAATCGGAGTGCACGGTGAGGCAGGCAAGCTCGCCCGCATTGTCGTCGGGAAAAGGGTAAAGAGCCGCGCACCCTACTATCATGCCGTCATGCTCGACCACGACAAAGCGATCTATTTCCATTTCCAGCAGTTCGCGGTTCCGCCGCACCAGCGTTCCATCGATTTCAAGCGGCTCGATCAATTGCAGGATACCGCCCACGTCCTCTATTCCCGCTTTACGCAGGTTTTGCAGCGGGCCCTCCGATATCATGCTTCCGATACCACTGTGAGTGAACAATTCCTGTAGCATCGCACCGTCCACATGACGGCTGATAAGATGAACACGCGATACGCCACCTTCACAGGCCCTTACGGCGAAGGGCAGATACAACTGGGCATCATCGGAAAGTTTGGCGGTCTTGTTTGCAAGTTTCACGAGCAGCGCCTTGCCCTCAGCCACGGTCAGTTCGCGCAACAGCGGTGGCTCGGAACTATCGGGACATTCCTTTTCTATGCCCGCGGTATCCATCAAGAAAACAAGCTTCTCGGCTTTGAGTGCGATCGCGGCTTCAGCCGCAACATTTTCAAGGGTCAGATTAAAAATCTCGCCGGTGGGCGAGTATCCCAGCGGCGAAAGCAGCACAACCTCACCCTGTTCCAGACGGGAGCGGATTGCCGCGATATCCATCTTGCGCACCTCGCCGGTATGCATCAGATCAATGCCCTCTATCACGCCCACCGGACGAGCGGTGACGAAGTTTCCGCTGGCGACGCGGATGTCAGCGTTGGCCATGGGCGAGTTTGGCAATCCCATCGACAGCAGGGCCTCGATTTCGACGCGGACCCGCCCTATGGATTCCTTCACGCATTGCAACGTGGCAGCATCGGTAACGCGCATTCCTCTGACATATATGGTCTGCAACCGGCGCTCGTTCAACCGCGCTTCGATCTGCGGGCGTGCACCATGCACCAGTACCAGCCGCACACCCAGGCTCGCCAGCAAATTGAGATCATGGACAAGCTCGACAAATTTTCCATCGGCCACCACTTCGCCGCCGAAAGCAACGACAAACGTCTTGCCACGGAACGCGTTGATATAAGGTGCCACTGAACGGAACCAGGTTACAAAATCGGTATGCGGCTTCATGCTTACGCTTTAATATAGTGAGCCCGGATAATCTATTAGGCGGCTCTCCGAGCCTACCCAGGTGCTGACGGTCATCTTGCGTCCTAATGGATTATCCGGGTTGAAAAAATTTTGACGATTTATGCCAGTATTATGGCAAATGAAATGGAATGTCCATGCAATCCTAGTTTATAGCTGCCAATCCCCGCTTGGGAGACTATACAGGGGCTTCACGTTATGTCCGCTCCAGACGTGGTAAGTCAATAATCTCCCCATAGCGCTTGCATCGCCGCGACTGCTGCCAATGCGGCGCTCTCAGTGCGGAGTATGCGCCCACCCAGACGCAGCGGAATAAATCCAGCCACCAGAGCGGCGGCCTCTTCCTCCGGCGCATATCCACCTTCCGGTCCCACCAATAGAGTGATGGCAGCGGTAGCGGAGGGTTCGCGAAAATCATGCAATCCCTTCTGTGCGGAGGGTGAGAGCATAAAGCATGGATTGGGAGGGGCCCCTCCATCGCTTGAATTCTTCCGCTCATCGATCTGCGAGCCGAGCCAGTGAGGCAGCGATATCAACGGCAGCACTTGGGGAACGCGATTTCTGCCGCACTGCTCGCAGGCGGAAATAACAACTTGTTGCCAGTGCTTCATGCGTCGTTCCACTCGCTCGCCTGAGAGCTTCACCGTGCTCAACTTTGTGATGAGGGGCTGAATGCGGGAAACGCCCAGTTCCACCGCTTTTTGTAGAATCCAGTCCATTTTTTCGCTGGCGCATATCGCCTGCGCGAGTGTGATGGCAAGTGGCGACTCTCTTTCAATATCCAGATATTTTGCAATTACCGCTGCCGCGCCATGTTTTCCGATACGCCCGATAGTCGCCTGGAATTCACCCGTATTGCCATCGAATAAAATCAATTCGTCGCCTTGTTCCAGTCTCAATACGCGTAAAGCATGGTGCGCGACGCTGGCAGGCAACTCGATGATCTGGCCGGCAGTCATTGGCTCAGGGCAGTAAAAACGGGGAAGTGCCATCGTTTCCGGGGCGCGGCAATTAATGATCGTCTCTCATGATAATATAACGGTATCCCGGCAAGCCTGAATTTTGTCCAAATGATGCCATTCAAGCACTGAGCGGTCGGCTGCGGGATTCAGGATTATATACGGTGGGCTTAAATATTATTCATGCTGATTCCTGCCTGGGATTTTTGGCTTGCGATAGAAGTGTAAAAGCATTTTGTTATTTATTCGGGAGGGAAAACATGGCCAGTCTGGAAACGCCTGTTTGTAATTTCGGCTGGGAGGCGGTGGATTTCGATTTACCGGGAGTGGATGGAAAGCGCTACAACTTAACATCCGTAATAGGCGAAAAAGGGTTGCTGGTGATGTTTATCTGCAACCACTGCCCTTATGTAAAAGCAATACGGGATCGCATTATCCGCGACGTGAAAGAATTACGGAAATATGGCATAGGAGCCATCGCCATCATGTCCAACGATCCGGCCGATTATCCCGAGGACTCATTCGATAACATGGCACAGGTAGCAAGGGAATACAATTTTCCTTTCCCCTACGTGTGGGACGAAACCCAGCAAGTCGCCAAGACGTATGGTGCGGTATGCACGCCGGATTTCTTTGGTTTTAACGACAAGCTTGAACTTCAGTACCGCGGCCGGTTGGATGCCTCGCGCAAAGAGGCCGCCCCCGCGG
Organism: Nitrosospira sp. Nsp13; assembly: GCF_900101945.1. Classification (NCBI taxonomy): domain Bacteria; kingdom Pseudomonadati; phylum Pseudomonadota; class Betaproteobacteria; order Nitrosomonadales; family Nitrosomonadaceae; genus Nitrosospira; species Nitrosospira sp. Nsp13. The sequence continues at coordinate 37,962 of NZ_FMVD01000004.1, forward strand.
AAGCGCGCCGTGACCTGTTCGAGGGTATGCTTCAGGTTGTGGAAACCGGTCGCGGGCCTGATGAGCAGATCCCCAGCATCGGCTGCTCGATCAAATGGCGGACGGAATAACAGGTGCTCGATGCGGTCATTGCCGCAGTCAGAGCGGTTGCGCAACAGGAAATCATACCACGCTATCTAAGAGTTACGCGTCAGCGCAAAGCTGATGGCAGCCTGATTACCGAAGCAGATCTTGCCACGCAGGAAGCGCTGTCGCGCGAGTTGAGAAAAATTTGCCCTGGCGCTGTGGTGGGGGAGGAAATGACGGAACAGGACCAGATTGACCAATGGCTTGCTGGGGATGCGGGGCTGTGGTGCATGGACCCAATAGATGGAACCTCCAATTTCGTCAATGGCCTGCCCTATTTTGCGGTGTCGGTGGCACTGATGCGGCAGGGAAGAAGCATTCTTGGTGTCGTCTATAACCCGGTTGCAGACGAAATGTTCTACGCGGAGCAGGGCAGCGGAGCCTATCTCAATGGCGAGAAACTACCCATCAAGGAACATGTCCCGCTGCTCAGAAGTGCGATGGCGAACGTCGATTTAAAGCGGCTTAGCGCCAAACTTGCGGCAGGAGTCTGCACTGAGCGGCCTTTCTCTTCTCAGCGTAATTATGGGTCGTGCGCGCTGGAATGGTGTTACACCGCCGCCGGACGATTTGATCTCTCCCTGCACGGCGGACAGAAACTTTGGGATTACGCCGCCGGCTGCCTTATCCTGGAAGAGGCGGGGGGACACATGTGCGGTTTCGAGCAAGATGATTTCTGGGCGGAACCGCTCTGGCAACGCCCGGTCATCGCTGCACTTGATCAAGGCCTTTTCCTACAATGGCGAGATTGGGTGCGAGCGCATCGGTAAATCACCCCCTTTTCTTCAAACGCCAGTCTAGGGCCTGTTAACACTTATTTCGTACCCGTGTTGCTACACAAAAAACGCGGAGGCCGCGTTTTTTGTGTAGCAACCCCGAAGGGACGGGACGGATTTCATCCAGCCCTTCGTTACTCGCCGCTTACGGAGGCTTGCTCCGCCGCGCGGGTCATGCCTCGTGCTGGGTGAAATCCGTCACCGTCGCGGGTGCAAAATAAGTGTTAACAGGCCCTAGCCCTTCCCAACCAGGGCATCTATGAAATCAAGCAGAAGTCGATTATTTTCTGCCGCATTTCAATCAGCCTCCCCTCCCTGAACATTCGTTCCCATTAGTAGCTGGCTTTTCATATGCAACTGGATAAAAACTGTCTCCTTTCGACGACAAAAAAATATATTAATAAACAATAAGTTAATAAAAAATATAAATGAATTTATAGAATATGGCGACAATATTTATATAGCATAACCTATAACCCAATGATTATTAATCACTAAGTTTTATGGCACGGATTGTGCTTATTTGTAGTGCAATTGATTCGGTTAGCCCAACACAAGAATTTTCTACGCTGTGTGGCGTACCCAAACAAGTGCCCTCCCATGACGAATACAACCTGGTTATTTTTTGTGCGATCTATTTATCAGGGAAATGGCGGTTGTACTGAAATTTTTGTGCATACCTAATCTAATACGTCTGAGGTATTGCATCCCGGATGTGAATGACTCCGACTAAATCTCTGGACTCTGACATGCAATTAAATACGAAGGAATATTCGTACCCAAACCGCTCTCACTTCCCAGCGAGAGTTAACGAAAACTACCCCGCGCCGCACCCTTTGTCGATTGACTGGCTTCTTGATGAAACCCCCGATGAAGAATTCGTGCTGAAGCGCAGCGGTTACAATATTCGCCTAGTGGATACGCCCAGACAACGCATCAGGGCCGGCATGCTCATTGAGCGCATGTACTCATGGCGCGGTTACCACACAGACACCGCTGCTGCGGCGATGCCGGGCAATATCAACCAGCTTACGCTCGAGGCATCCAGCGAACATCAGATCTTTGGGACGCTAACACTGGGCATGGACTCCGAAGAGGGTCTGCTCGCTGATGAACTTTATGCACGGGAAATCAATAGTTTTCGTGGGAAAGGTAAAAAGGTCTGCGAACTCTCAAAGCTCGCTATAGATTCCGAGTACAGTTCAAAAGAAATGCTGGCGTCACTTTTCCACCTCGCTTATATCTTCGGTCGCAATATCCACAAAGCGACGGATTTATTTATCGAGGTTAATCCGCGTCATGCCGGATTCTACAAGCGCATGCTGGGACTCCGCCAGATCGGAGAGGAACGAACTTGCCGGCGCGTCCAGGCACCAGCGGTACTCATGCACTTGGAACTGGGATACGTGGATACCCAGATTGCTTCCCTGGCAGGCTCATACAAATCCGGCGAAAGATCTCTCTATCCTTATTTCTTTTCCCGGCATGAGGAAGCAGGGTTAGCCAGAAGGCTTCAGTGGCATAATAACTGACCCGCTGCTGTGCGGAGTCTTAGGGCTAGAATAGGGCTAGAATATAGGCGGAAATCGAGATTCCCCCGATTGCGACCTGGTAGATAGTTTTGATTGCTGTCTTCATTCGACGTATATACAATAGCCCTCCAGAGCAGAAAAATCATACTGGAGCGTGGAATGAGCAAGATACTCAACGTATGTTTACTGCTGATAACCGTATTCGTTCTACCTGTCGCATGGGCTGAGCCACCCAAATACGACTCGCTTTACGTGTTTGGCGATAGCTTGTCTGACACCGGCAATGACATTATTCTCACCAGAATTCAGAGAATTAAGCCCCCTATACCCCCTTCGGAGAGTCCTCACCGAACCTACTATAATGGCCGCTTCTCCAATGGTCCGGTTGCGGTCGAGTACTTATGGCGCCTGTTGCGGGGTAGCAATAGTGCGTCGCTTAACCCTTTTCTTGCCAATATCAATCTTCCCGCACAAGGAGGCATCAACTTTGCATTTGGCGGATCAAAGTCAGACTATTTGAACCAGATGCCCGGAGGAATTTATGTGCCGGGAGCGCTCGGTCAAATTGAATTATTCCGCAAAGCATTAAAAGGCAGACAGGCCAAAGCCACTGCGCTATACACGATTTGGACGGGAGCGAACGACTATCTTCTGCTCCTGGAAGAGGGAGCGAGCCCACCGCCGCCTGGCGAGGTCGTGGCAAATATCACCAAGGCTATAAAAACACTCCATTCCCTTGGCGCACGTCATTTCGTCGTACCGAACCTCCCTGATCTGGGTTTAACTCCTTTTATGCAGGAAAAAGGGCTGGGAGCAGAATTCCTGCTGCTTACCCAAAGCCATAACGCCTTATTGGTTCAAGCGCTAAATGAACTTGCTCCCCGGCTACCGGGCATCAAGATTTTCCTCGTCGACCTGTTTCAGGTATCACAAGACCTACTGAATGAAAGCGAAAATCCCATCGTCACCACTCCGCCCGCCGTTGAAACGCTTCCTGGCGGAACCGGTGCCGCCAGTTGCTTTTTCATTAATCCCGCAACCTGTCCGGATGTTGACGTGACTGCCGACTTGGCACAACCTTTCGCTTTCTGGGATTTGATGCATCCCACGACTTTTATCCATAATCACTATGGGCGAGCCATGTTTAAAAGTTTGCAACCCAAACAATAATCTGCCTACAGCAATAGTATGCGGTGATTACTTCTCACCAGACCTCATATGTCGATCAGGATTATGATTGAAAATCGAGGTACTGGAAAAACAGGGATTTCAGGAAAACGTTGTTTAGGAACGCCCTTCATGTAAGAAATCCCGTAATGGGCAATTTGATAAATCAAGCTACCCATTCGCTGAAATTCTTAACAAACCCCTGAATATACTGCTGCAGCGGCTTCCCGATTCTTCTTGTCGCATATTTTTACACCAGGATATGAGAGATCTGCGGGGTATTTCATTTAAAAATCAATGTTACCATCGTAATATCATATACTTGTGAGATACTTTCAGTATTAACATAAGGAATTCTTATAAGATAGCCACTGCGGAAAGTTCAGAATTTTGTCGAGTATTTTTACACTTCGATAAAAGAATCACCCCGGGATTGTTTATGGCAATCTTTTATTCATATATGAATCATAAACTTATGGAACAATTCTTATTTTAGGCACAAGGCTTGCTTATATGAAGGTGGATACAAAGGTTCAGGGGAATTTGAATTCCCACAGCAGGGTTGAAACCAATAATTATTTTTAATCTTTTGAGGGTCACATCATGAATAAAACTATAACTTCGGTTCTCGCCGCAATCGGCATTGCAGCATCGGCTCCGGCATCGGCGATCATCGTCGGTGGCATTGATTTCGGAGTGCTGGGAGGAGATCCTACCAAGACTCATATTGAAACAGCCACGCTTGCCCAAACCTTCATAAATGGCAACGGGCAAAATGCATCTGTTTATGGGTACATTACGACCGTCAATGGCGATAATACCTATTGTGCTGACGGAAGCGGTAATTGCGGGCTGTTCTATACTGCGACCTTTAGCGGTTCGCAGAACTTCAGCTCGTCCTACGTCGAATTCACCAGTGCAACCGTTTCGGTTTTTTATAGCAATGTCTCCCCTATCAATTTGCTGAATCAGGACTCGCCGACCAATATAGCGACCATCCAGGCGTTTAATGGCGGAAATCCCTGGGTGACGCTGACGGGTCACGGCAATCTCGGCGGTATCGCCGATCCTTTGGCGGTAGTGAATGGCGGCGGCATCTTGACCGGTGCAAGTTTGAGCGGAACGGGTTTCGGCTTGTTCGATGTGTCGGGCCCCGGTGACGCTTCGGTGATTTCATTCCTCAACGCAAACGGTGTGCTGGATGCCGCGGGTGGTGCAACGGATATTGTGCTCACCAGCTCATTCAACAATACGATACTGAATATTTTCGATCAGGCGAACGGTTTTGCCAACGGTTGCCAAGATGGAACGGCTGTAGCGGGAGCCTGGTGCTTTCAAGGTACGTCGAATATTCGCGGGGATACTCAGATCCCCGAACCCGGCATACTCGGGTTGGTCGGCATCGGTCTTCTCGGATTGGGCGCAGCAGCCCGCCGCCGGAAAGCCTAATTAGTCCCTATGTCAATGTAACAGGCTGTTTTAACCAAAGATAAGCGCGTCCACTATGGTGGGCGCGTTTTTTTTATGCGCCACCACCACAGTTTCAGCAGATTCAATCCTGCGAGAACCTCCTTGGCGCTAATAATCCGAACGTTCATAAATTCACGTGTCCTCGCTGGTCTTTTGTTTCGTATGGAAATTTTGTTCAGTCGGGCGTATGAATAGCTACACCACTCTTTTACAAAATCCCCTACAACACGAAATCCTGCGCAATGATCAAGCGAATTTATGAAAACATCTGGTTAATCCGTTAGGATCCAGCTCCCTTTTTTGTGTGGTGACAGCCTACCGTAAGGCGTCTCAGGCTTTATAGGATGCTGTATTGAACCCACAATGGCTCGATACGTAATACAGCGATCTTGCCCCCCGCACGCAAATAATGCTTTGTAGCATTGCCTGGTGAGCTTCGTAACGGCTGCGCTAGGTGGATCTCCAGTCTCCATTCCAACGCAACGTGCACAACTTCGTAGAATCGAGCTTTCGGCAATTTTGGAGGCGCTGTTGCACCGATGCCGAGATGCGCCCGCTCGCCAAATAGGATTTGGCGTCTTGAATGCTGGATTATCGAAGCAACTTTCAATGGATGCCGACATCAACTTCGGCAACCGATTGAACAGTTCGCCTCGCCCAACACTTGGAGCCCCCGGCCACCAGATTCCAAAGATGGCGCTTCTGGCGCGCCGTCGCATGGCGGTTAGGAACTGCCCGCAAACTCCACGGCTGCTACGACCAATCCTGCTATCCGCCAACCGTGGGCTTTGCCCCCGCTCAAATGAAGCACGATGCCATGCTGGCGAACCTGGTGTTGTCGACCGGGGCGGGAAGATCCACCTCGATTTGTTCAGTATACGCGCGATCCGCGCCAACCACCGAGGATCAGGCGCAAACACCAACGGTCATCTGCGCGACTATTTCACCTGTACCAAAGTACTATCAAAATTCAGTACTTCTGTCACAGGTTTTGACACTCTGACAGATGAGATCTCACTGGACTACTCCATATATATGATTTATTTGTTATATATCAACAAGATAATAAATAATTTTATATCTGGCATGGAGATTGCTTATAAGTTAGTAGCAGCTCAAAAGGTTCAGTGAAATTCAAATTCCCCAGCGGGGTTGGAACCAAAATAATGTTACTTCTATAACCTTTTAAGGATCACATGATGAACAAAACTATAACAACGCTTCTTGCCGCAATAGGCATCGCGGCATCGGCTCCAGCATCGGCGATTATTGTCGGCGGTGTTGATTTCGGAGCATTGGGGGCAAGTCCTATCAATATACACCTGGAAACCGCCACACTTGCCCAAACCCTTGTCAATGGAAACGGGCAGAACGCGACCGCTTACGGTTACATCACTACTCTTAATGGAGATAGTACCTATTGCGCCGATGGAAGCGGTAATTGCGGGTTGTTTTATGTCGCGCACTTCAACGGTTCACAGAACTTCAGTTCCTCTTACGTAGAGTTCACCAGCTCAACGGTTTCAGTTTTTCTAAGCAATGCCTCACCTATCAACTTGCTGAATCAGGACTCGCCGACCAATCTCGCGACAATCCAGGCACTTAACGGCGGGAATCCCTGGGTAACGCTGACGGGTCACGGCAATCTCGGCGGGATAGCTGATCCCTTGGCGGTTATTAATGGTGGCGGCATCTTGACCGGTGCAACCGCAAGCGGTACGGGTTTTGGCTTATTTGATGTATCGGGGCCTGGCGAAGCTTCGGTAATCTCATATCTCAACGCGAATGGTGTGTTGGATGCCGCGGGTAACCCCACAGACATCGTACTGACCAGCTCATTTAACAATAGGGTCCTAAATCCTTTCGATCAGTTGCATGGTTTTGCCAACGGTTGCCAGAATGGAACGGCTGTGGCAGGAGCGTGGTGCTTTCAAGGAACGGCAAATCTGCGTGGCGACACCCAGATCCCCGAACCCGGCATACTCGCACTGGTCGGCATCGGTCTTCTCGGATTGGGTTCAGCAGCTCGTCGCCGCAGAGCCTGATCAGCGGCAATACCGCAGTAATAGCTTGGCCACTAAAAAACGCGCTCACTATGTGGGTGCGTTTTTTTTGCCACGACAATAAGACTTCTACAGACTCAACTCTGCGAGTATCTCCCCGGCGCTATCAATCCGTGAGGGTCCAGCTCTCGTTTGAGGGCGGCGACAGTCTGCCAATAAGGCGTTTCGGGGTCTATAAAATGCTGCATCGAATCCACGGTGGCGCGATACGGAATACAGCCGATTGCACGTCCCGCCTCGAATAGTGCGTTATAACATTGCCTGGCGCGCTCTATAGCTTCTTCACTGGCGCGATCGAAGAGCAATGGCACTGTGCTATTGAAGCAGCGATCGGATAGACTGGTCAGCGTTATGAGAGGTTCAAGACGATGCGCAATGCAGACCTCATGCACCATCTTCGTATACTCCCGAACCCTGTCCGCACGCATGGGCACCAGGGGCGAATACCATATCAAGCCGCAACCATCCCGTGCCGGGTTCATCGGAGTGTTATCTTCCGGCCGCTTACCCGAAACCCAGTAAGCCAAAGGAAGGGCAATCTCGCTAGGCTTGCCCGATAGTGCCTGCAAGGTCTTGTCAAGCAGACCAAACATGTTTTGCAGCCCCAAGCCCGATTCACCAGGGATAAGACGACTTAGCCGTTTAAGGTTGCCTACCGACTCCGGTGTAAAAAAAACCAGTTTCTTGACGATACCAGAAAGCCTTTTTTTTATCACGGACTTGACGGCGCGAACCACGCTGGCATTACCATATATTGCGCCCGTCCCCATCCAGGGCATGACCTGATTTCGGCGAGCCATTTTCAAAAGATACTGTTCGTCAATGAGACCATTTTGATCAAGCTGATCGCGAGGGTAGGACTCCATCATCGATAACACCCTGCGTGTATTCAGCAGGTTGATTAAACCAAGCGACCCGCCAACTTCGCTTAATAAAGCACGCACGGCTTCCACCGCGCGTTCGATATCAGCATCGTGTGGCAATCCAAAGAAGAAAGCTTCCACTCGCTCGGGAACCGGTGCAAGCGCAATTGTCATCTGTGTGACGATACCAAATGCGCCCTGACAGAAGATGCCATCGAGGAATGGCCCAACCCCCCATTTGAAAGCCCTGTCCACTTCAACACACCCCAATTCAGCGAGCGGAGGCTTGTAAACTCTGCCATCGGAAAGTACTGCCTCAAGAGACGTCACCGAAAGAAAGTGGTCAGCATGCGGGACCATGCCATAACCGCGCTCAAGGGCGTTTCCAACCAGACTGCAATCAGGACCGGCACCGGTGACGGGACAAAGAAATCTAAGCGAGTTCTCATCAAGATACTGCTGCAGGAGTCGCTGGGTGACACCCGGTTCAAGCGTCGCCAGTCCGGCTTCGACGTCCAGCGTAATGCCGGTCATGCCTGAAAGATCAACAATCACACATCCATCGATAGCCGGATTTGCGCTGCCATAACCCCAATTATTACCCGTGCTGACAGGGTACAACGGTACCCCTAGCTCTCGTGATGCCTTGACGATGGCCTTAATCTGTCCTTGGGACACAGGACAAACGGCCCCCGGGATAGTCCGGTGTATACCGGTAGTGCAAACACTATATTTAACTTCGGCCGCTAATCGACCGAATACCCGACCCGATCCGAGTTCGTCAGCCATCCTCTCAAGGAATAATTCGTATTGACTTTCGCGATCCATAAAAATTGTCTCCAGAGAAATCGATGCTGAAATAGCAATATTTTACGGGCCATCAGACAGGTGCAACGACACGTAGCATCTACTTTCCATGTAGGCAGCAACTGGCGGAATCCGCGCAGTGAGCTGATGATGATGGATGAAAACGTAGCATCCAAAACGAATCCAGACTTGGAAATTCCGTCTCACGACTGCAGACGGTAAATATTGACACGGATACACGTATGGTCGAAAAATGCCTTGTTTCTGGACTGAAGTTAAAACTGGGTATCATGTTATAGCGCGTACACGTGGAGACTCTACCAGTAAGGCGTCGAGATAGCTACACACACCCTTAGAGAAGTACTATGGCAAAAATTTCTGAAGACTCCAGGGTGAGATCCCAAATAAGCTGGAAGGATCATAGACGCACTCAATCTTTAAGTATTACAATATATAGTCAGCGGAAAGGATGGCATCGTTCGATGCTGTCTGTTCAATAAATTGCTCGCTACAGACGCCATCAAATTTCACACCCCTAGCACGTCCGCACATGGAGCAATTGAGAAAATAGAGCCGGAATTCCGGGTATATCCCAATTAGAGCCGGAATATCCAGCGTATATACTAATATACTAATACTAGCCAGAAAAATCTCTTAATGGTTTCCTGGTTTTTCTTTTGTTCTTAGACAAGCTCCATATTGATGATCATTTGCTTGATCCTGGGAGCAATAATTTTTAGCGATAAAAACCTGCGATTGGTGTTAGCCTCTACGCTTGGCACGGATAAACAGTAAACCTGGACTGGACAAACGCTGATCGCATTACGACAGGCTCTTCTTTCTAAAGGTGCCTTCGGTATCCAAGGAGGTCAAGTGGTATGGATATATCCCTTATTAACAGAGAGGCTCTACCTCCTATAATAAAATCAGGCGATCGAATACGAGAAGCCGAGATAAAAACCCATATCAGAAGCCTAGTAGGAGCGCGCCCTCTTTTATTCATATGGCAGTTGTTTAGCGCATGGTGTGTGATCGCCGCCGCGATCACACTCGCAATCTGGGCAGAGAGTATATGGGTGAGTCTGCTTGCTATTTTTCTGGTGGGTACCCGCCAGAATTTGCTGGGCCTACTTGTGCATGAGCAAGTTCATAGACTAGGATCGCGCGGACGCTATGGCGATCTGATCACTAATTTATTTGCCGCCTACCCATTGCTCGTACTATCGGTTGAAGGTTATGCCCAAGTACATTTGGCGCATCACAAGTACTTCTATACAGACAAGGATCCTGACTTTGCTCGTAAATCTGGACCTGAATGGAGCATTCCGATGTCAGGGCGGCAACTCATGCGTCTATTTTTTGGTGACATCTTTGGGCTCAACATTTGGCGCTTGATTCGTGGAAAGCGGCCTGAAGCCGCCGGTATGCGTGATGAATTCCGACGGCGAAACCCGACACCAAAGTGGGTACGCTTCGCATTCTGGACGATAGTCGCAGCCGCATTATCCTTAAGCGGAGGCTGGTCTTACTTTCTTTTATACTGGATTTTGCCGCTTCTTACGGTTGCTCAGTGCCTGGTGCGCCTTGGGGCGCTAAGCGAACATAAATACAATGTCAATTCGACAGAACTCAATGATTCCACACACCTGATTGAGCTTTCCTGGTGGGAGCGTGCGCTCTTGCCCAATCTGAATTTTACTTTGCACCATTACCATCATATGTATCCCGGCCTGTCATTCTCAACTTTGCCCCTTGTACATCGTATGTACATGGAAGCCGGGCTTGTACATAAAGAAAGTGTGTTACATGGGTATGGTGACTTCTTCCGGCGGCGTGTATTAAAATCGCAACCTTCTTTATTTCAGGATAGATCCGGGGTCAATGTGGATTGATGCGAAGTGAGTTTTCAGTCTGTGCAAGGTTTATCGTTTTGTCAATTTAACCTTAAGGTTCACGGGTTCCATCGTGAATTTGAATCTTTCTTCGATTGATACCTGGTCCACCCGCTCCATAATAAAGTTTCGACCTAGCATAGAAGCCAGCATTTTGATCTGAAGCAACGCCAGATAGCGGCCAGGGCATAAACGTGGTCCTGCCCCAAACGGCATTACAATCCGCTTAGCCGATGCCCCCATCTCGGAGTGATTGCTTGTCCCATCCCATCGCTTTGGATCAAATCGTTGCGGGTCGGGGAAGTTTTGTGAATCTAGCCCCCCAAGTCGCATGAGAGCGAGGATCGGCGTGCCTTGAGCGACTCTGACATGACCCACCATGGTGTCGCATTTCGCTTCAAGAAAGACAACCGGTCCCGACGGTTTCAAACGCATCGCCTCCTGCGCCACTGCTTCGATATACCGGAGCGATGAGATGCGGCCAAAATCCTGTAGTACGGTCTGATCCTCAAGCACGGCGATGGCTTCAGCCTGCACTGCGGCTTGAACATCATAATCCTCACAAAGAAAGTAACTGATCCACGCGAATACATTCGCTGTGCTATCCGCTCCAACGAGCAGAGTTGTGAAGACATTGCCATAAACATCCTCATCCGTGAACTCTGAATCCGGCTGATCGCGTACGGCAACAAATGCTTCAATCAGATTGCGCGGCTGGTCGAACAGCGAAGAGTCGGCATTCATACGAGCCCTTGTTTGTACTATAAAAGTATCAACTTTGTCGCGCAATGTACGGAGATTGTTATCAAGTGCATGATCCGATGGTAACTTGAAATATCGCCAGTAAGGAAAAGGTGTGTTGAGCCGGCGATTGATAGCCGGGAAGATCATATCCAAAGATTTTTGAAGTGCGGCATCCTTCCCGTCTATAGTATTGATCTCACTACCAAATGCCAAACCAGCGGTAACATCGAGTGAGTAGCACATCAGATCCGCCAGAATGTCAATGGATTCTCCCTGCTCCGCCGCCCGTAGCCAGCGTTGCCGTAGCCGTTCAGTAATCTTTACGAGGCTTGGAAAATAGTTACGCAGATGGCCGGGGTCAAACGCGCGCATTGTCAGTTTTCGCTGCCGATACCATTGCTCACCCTCCGCCGATAATACGCCTGATATTCCCATGTCTCCAAAGACGGTCTCGATTGAGGAAAAACGGCGGAACGTTTCCGGCCGTGCCCGGAGAATCTCGGAAACCGCCTGCCAGTTGGAGACCACCAGCGCGGTGCGGGCCGCCACCTTTAAACGGTAAAAATCACCATACTTCCGGGACCAATCTTCAAGGATCAAATGAAGACGCGTTGCCTCAAGCTGCAGCAGGTTTCCGAGTATGGGAATTCCAGGCGGCAGCGGCAGGCTCCGTAAATCCGTGGTTGTTTCGAATTGAGTCTTCATTGTCTGTATCTCCAGAGTAACCAATTTAGAATGCGACTCATGCGCCGCGAAGCCAGCCGCGCACTAACACATTCAACCGTAGCGTGACCAATTTCATGAAAAACAACCCAACCATTCGTGACTGATTTCTTGTGTACCTCGACCCCTGGTTTCCGATTCGGCCGGCTTGTTATGCACCCATCGACCGATATCGCCCTGATAAGTAAGCCGGACTGAAAAAAATAAAGTTTGCCTCGAAATCGCCGTTCATATCTTTCATCAGGCTGCAGAATGCTTGAATGTTCATTTTTTTGATCAGGTGGCGGTCAACTCACCCGCCAACATAGTATTGGGTTGCGTCACCAGCGCCCGGCCAATCGCAGCGAAGGAAGCACCGTCTTTGGAACTCATCGAAATACTTTAACGCGCTTGGATTTCCCGCTCGCCGGAGTATAGCGTTTGTAAATATGCTCAAGCCGGGCTATGCTCGCAGAAATGTGTGACGTCTGACAAGCTAACTTTGCAAAAGAACACAGAATGACTGATTGATTGCAACATGCATATTAGAAGCTTGGAAAAGCTGGAATGACTACGAATAACAGTGTTTCAGGAGTGTGCTGGCCATGTTTTTACCAAAAATATTTGATCTGGGCAATGCCTTCAAACAGTATTTTGAGATTGTACCGGCTTACTCGGAAGCATTGAAAGATGAAGTATATCGCGTGCGGCATCAGGTTTATTGCGAAGATCTGAAATTTGAGCCGATGCGGCCAGATGGACGCGAAATCGATGAACATGACGCTTGTTCGCTGCACCTCCTGATACGCAACGTAAATACACATGAATTCATCGGTTGTACCCGCATTGTCCGCACCGATCCGGAAAATCGCCAGCATTCCCTGCCTTTCGAGATAGCCTGCACCAATGCACTGGACCTTTCGATCGTTGATCCGACGAAATTGCCGCGTCAGAGCATTGCCGAAGTGTCACGGCTCGCAGTTATTTCGCGCTACCGCAGGCGTAAAGGTGAAGCCACTAAAACCGTCGGCATTTCGGATGAGGATTTCGGGACACCCGATCTCCCGCGCTTTCCCTACATTCCAATCGGTCTTTACATCGGTACTATCGAATTGGCGCGCCTGAATGGGATTGATACGCTGTTCGTTTTGACAGAGGAACGCCAAGCGGCTCATTTTGGGAAACTGGGTGTCAAGATTCAAACCATCGGAAGCCCGGTTGAGCATCACGGTCAACGTATACCCTCAATGATGAGTATCAGCGGCATCATCAATAATATGCGACGCATGTTTCGTTCGCTTTACCGCACCATCGCAGCAGATATAGAAGCCGGCACACCATAACAAATTCTTTGCAAATTACTTCAAACAAAAGCTTATAGAGTAGGGGAAAATTGCAGTTTTCATGACCCCCGCATATCTTTAAGCTGCATGTAACCCTACCTCCAATCAAGCTTCATCACAGCTTTCCAGCGGGCTCCCGCGGCAGTTGCGCCTCATCGCATATCTTTTTGCAGCAATAAGTTACTCCGCTACACGAGACTCCATATCCCTATTGTGTTTAAGGCTATTGAGGTTCACACTCCTGCATGGGTAGGCCCAATAAACTGCAAAAAAACAGGGAGAGTCAAATGAGAAAAAGCTTCTGCTTGACGCTGTGTGGTGCGGCTAGTCTGTTTCTTCTATGTTTCAGTGCCTGGGCAAGCGAGAGTGTTGGTTCCGAGCTCAGCGAGGCACGGCAAGTGGCTCAGTATAACTACGTCATTCATATCCTGGCGATGTTGCTGGTAGGCTTCGGTTTTCTCATGGTGTTTGTACGAAGATATGGATTTGGCGCCACGACCGGCACTTATCTGGTGGTGGCTGTCGGTCTTCCCCTTTATATGCTGCTGCGGGCGAACGGAATTCTAGGCCATGAAATTGCGCCAAACACCGTGAAGGCTCTGCTTTTCGCCGAATTCGCGGTGGCGACCGCATTGATTGCCATGGGAGCCGTGCTGGGTCGCTTACGGGTTTTCCAGTATGCATTACTGGCACTTTTCCTGGTGCCGGCGTATCTGATGAACGAATACCTGGTGCTGGACAATGGGATGGGCCTGACGGAGGGGTATCAGGACACTGCTGGGTCGGTCATTATTCACGCCTTTGGCGCCTATTTTGGCTTGGGGTTATCCCTTGCTTTGACCACCTCCCGACAACGTAGTCAACCGATTGAATCCGACGAGACTTCTGATCGCTTCGCGATGATTGGTTCAATGGTACTGTGGCTTTTTTGGCCCAGTTTCGCCACTGCTATCGTACCTTTCGAGCAGATGCCGCAGACGGTCGTCAACACTGTGCTGGCGCTTTGCGGAGCGACACTCAGCACCTATTTCCTGAGTACGTATTTCCACAAAGGCAAGACATCGATGGTCGACATGGCGAATGCGGCGCTGGCCGGGGGAGTAGCCATTGGATCGACATGTAATATCGTATCTCCTTCAGGCGCTTTCGCAATTGGTCTGTTGGCGGGTGCTGTCAGCGTCATTGGGTATGTATTCATTCAACCAGCATTGGAAAGACGCTTCAAAATCGTTGATACCTGCGGCGTCCATAATCTGCATGGGATGCCCGGATTGTTAGGTGCATTGATTGCCATCATGGTAGTGCCGGGTATCGCAGCATCTCAGCTCATTGGTATTACTTTCAGCGTAGTGTTCGCCTTCGTTGCCGGACTCATCGCCGGTGCAGCGATCAAAGCCACAGGGACGACGCATCTAGCCTACGAGGACAGTGAGGAATTCACTCATGTCGCACCTCCTGAAATCAAGGGTATGGGAGGGGGACATTAAACCTAAATCCGGTAGTTGACCGCTCATTCATGAGTTTAGTTCTATGATTCATAAAGATTTCCTGTGTTATGTGAGGCTCACCTTTTGGGTGAGTCCGCTACAGGGCGGATCGCACGGTTTTTATGGCGCATGGCAGCGTTGCAACGCCTTGCCCCGCACCCCCAAAAACCGCACACTCCACCCTGTCCAACTACCGGATTTAGGTTAAATCGAGATACGAACCTGAGGAATCTTGAATAAACGATGCCAGGAAGCGAAACGGATAACTGGTGAATTTCCGGTAGCGCATGGGGGCAACCGTTACATCAGAATGACATCATATTGTTCCTGTGTATAAGCGGCTTCTACCTGCAGGCTAATGGGCTTGGCGATAAAATCGCCAAGTTGGGCCAGGCTTTGGGATTCCTCGTCAAGGAATAGATCGATGACCTGTTGTGAAGCCAGAATACGGAACTCACGGGCGTCGAATTGACGGGATTCGCGCAATAATTCGCGCAGGATTTCGTAACACATTGTTTGCGCGGTTCTGACCTCGCTACGCCCCTGGCAGGTAGGACATGTCTCACACAGAATATGGGCAAGGCTTTCTCGTGTGCGTTTGCGCGTCATTTCCACCAACCCAAGCGCGGTGAAACCATTGACGGTCATGCGCGTACGGTCTTTCATCAGCGACTTTTTGAATTCGGTGAGCACGGCATTTTTATGCTCCGCGCTTTCCATATCGATAAAATCAATAATGATAATGCCGCCCAGATTTCGCAGGCGCAACTGGCGTGCGATGACCTGCGCCGCCTCCAGGTTGGTTTTGAAAATGGTGTCATCGAAGCTCCGCACGCCGACAAACCCGCCGGTGTTGACATCCACGGTGGTGAGCGCCTCGGTCTGATCAATGATAAGGTAGCCACCGGATTTAAGGTTTACCCGTCGCGCCAGACATTTCTCAATCTCATCTTCGACGCCATACAGATCGAATAAGGGGCGCTCTCCGGCATAGTGATCGACTCGTTCCGTCACATTTGCCATGTAGTCTCGCGCAAAAACAATCATCTTCTGAAAGGTTTCGCGTGAATCCACCAGAATACGTGCCGTGCCGTCATCCACGAAATCGCGCAATACACGATGGCTAAGATTCAAATCCTGATAAAGCAGTCCGGGCATACCGGTTGAGGATTTCTCTTCAATGTCGTGCCACAGCTTGTACAGGTAATCGATATCTGTCTGCAAATCTTGCTCACTGGCGGCTTCCGCCATGGTGCGAATGATAAAGCCACCTTTTTCGCCTGGCAGCAGCAGGTGTTTCAACCTTTCGCGTAATAATTTGCGCTCTGTTTCATCCTCGATACGCTGTGAAATCCCGATATGGGACACCTGCGGCAGATATACCAGCATCCGCCCGGCAATACTCACTTGAGTGGACAATCGCGCACCCTTGGTGCTAATGGAATCCTTGATGACCTGGACGAGAATATTTTTTCCCTCGTACAGTAGTCTTTCAATGGGCTTATCGGCATCCTCGCTTTGGCGCAGCCTCCAAATATCGGCCAGATGGAGAAAGGCGGCGCGATCCAGACCGATATCCACGAAAGCCGATTGCATCCCCGGCAGTACCCGTGTGACGCGCCCATTGTAAATGTTGCCGACAATTCCGCGGCTGCTGGTACGCTCTATATGCAGTTCTTGCACCGCACCGTGCTCCATTACGGCAACACGGGTCTCTTGCGGCGTGACATTGACAAGAATTTCGCTAGTCATTAATCCTGAATCCGGCAGTTGACTGTTCATTGATTAGCTCGTTATTCAGTGGAGCACCATGAACCGCAGGGTCTCTTTTCGTCAATAAATCTTTACCTTTTTACTTAGGGAAATATTTTTATACCCGATTCTTCCAGCAGTTGCCCGGTCTCGAACAGCGGCAGCCCCATCACGCCACTATAGCTGCCGGAAATCTCCGCTACAAAAACTGCCGCTATCCCTTGAATCGCATAGCCGCCGGCCTTGTCATGCGGTTCGTCGCTGGCAAGGTACAATCGAATTTCGCGTTCGCTGATGTGGCGGAATCGTACCGTGGAAGCGGAGGTGCGCACATGTATTCCGTTTTGCGCAGCTACCGCGACCGCGGTCAATACCTGATGAGTCTGGCCCGAAAGAGCACGGAGCATCTCTTGCGCATGGGCAGCGCTCTCCGGCTTGCCAAAAACACGGCCTTTCAGGACCACTATCGTGTCGGCGGCGAGCACCGGGAGCTGTGGCAGCTTGCGCTGCATAATCTGCATCCACCCCGTTCCGGCTTTGGTCCGGGCGATACGGGAGGTGTAAATTTCCGGCACTTCATCCGGCATTGAAGTCTCATCAACATCCGCCATGCGGGGTAAGGCTTCACGCAGTAATAGCGTTGCGAAATTTACTCCGATCTGTTTCAACAGCTCCCGCCGGCGGGGGCTGCGGGAAGCAAGATAAATGCGATTCTCCGGTAGAGTCATATTTTCTGTGAAATACTCTATTCAATTCAAATTCGGTAGTTGGAGCGGGCTCACCTGAATGATGGCCGTCAAATAATACGAAATATTGTCATTAATCATAATACTGATGTACTCAATGAGCGGTCGATTGCCGGATTTGGGTTTAAATGTTTACGGTCTGTGCCTGCTACACCCGGTGGTAAGGATGCCCCTTGATAAGGGATACGGCGCGATACAATTGTTCCGCCAGCAGTATCCGCGCCAAACCATGCGGCAGTGTCAGTGCGGATAGCGCCAAAACCTCATCCGCCGAATTCTTGATACCAGCGTCCAACCCGTCCGCTCCACCCACGATAAAGGCGGTATCACCGCCATTTCTCATCCATTCCGTAATGGAATCCGCCAGCTTGGCAGTAGTCAATTGTTTACCACGTTCATCCATCGCCACCATCCGGCACCTGGGGGGCAGGGCCGCCAGGATGCGAACAGCCTCGGCAGCCAGCAGCTGTTCCAGTTTCTTCCCGCTACGCTTTTCCGGCTTGATTTCCAGCAATTCAATGGTGGCTTCATGTGGCATGCGCCTGGTGTACTCTTCAAAACCGGCCGCAATCCACTGCGGCATTTTGTGACCCACCGCACAAACAAGAAATTTCAATCTAAATCCGGTAGTTGGACGGGCTCACCTGGAAGGCGAAAGTCACATAATAAAAAATATTGTTATTAATCAAAATACTGTCCTATTAAATGAGCGGTCAACTACCGGATTCAGGTTCATGCGAAGTACTCAGATTTAACTAGCACCGCCGGACTTGGGAGATTTTTTCTTGAGCGGCGAGGCCGATTTAGTGGAGGTTTTGCGAGGCTTGACGGTCGATGGCTTGGCAGCCGATGACTTGACAACAAGAGGTTCAAGAAGAGCCTTGCTTTCACCGGCACCGGCCTTTGCCTTGCTTATCTTTTTCTTTTTCGCTTCTGCCCATAATTCTTCCAGATTGTAGTGGGCACGAACCGTGGTTTGCATGATGTGTACCAGCACGTCTCCCAAATCCACCAGTACCCATTCTCCGGTTTGCTCACCCTCCATGCCATAAACCGTACCGCCACCGGTTTTGACTTTCTCCACCACATTGTTCGCAATAGCCCTGGTGTGACGATTGGAATCCCCACTTGCGATAATCATGCGGTCGAACAAAGTGGTTATCCGGGTCACATCCAGCGCTTCGATATCGTGCGCTTTTATTTCTTCCAGCGCGGCAACAACTATTTTGACCAATTTAGCGAGTGTCATCCTTCTCCTGAATACAAGTGATTCGCTGCAATATAATCGAGAGCCTCGTCGGGCATCAGGTAACGGACGCTTTTTCCAGCGGCGATATGCGCACGAATGGTCGTTGCGGAAATATCGAGTAAAGTTGTCGGCGCGATAAAAACCAGTCCACTGGATGTATATTTAAGGCTATCCGCGCTGGATACCCAGCGTTGCGCGCACTCCTCTTCCAATTGTTGCGGCAGATTCGATGCTAACGCATAACCCGGTCGAGCCACAATGATGAAGTGGCATAACCTGAACAGTTCACGCCAGCTATGCCACTCGGCGAGTTTCATGAACGCGTCCGTCCCGATGATGAAACATAGTATGGCGCGCTCCCCCATCTCCCGCCTAAGCTCGCGCAGCGATTCCACACTGTAACTTACACCATGACGGCGAACTTCGCGCTCGTCCAGTACAAATCTGGAATTGCCCCGAATCGCAATACGCACGATCGCGGCACGGTGTTGAAGCGATGCGGCGGGAGCACGACGCAACCGCGGAACACCGGCGGGTACGAAGCGCAGTTCTCGCAGGCTGATCGTCTCGGCAATTTCTTCAGCCACACGCAGGTGGCCGTAATGAATGGGATCGAAGGTACCGCCAAAAATACCAATGAGCGGAAACTCGGATCTCATTGACTGAGAAGATCGGAGATGAGGGAGTGCGGAAACAGTTTCCTGTCGACCTGAATCCGGCAGTTGATCGCTCATTTCTCGGTTTGGCGGGAGTTGGATTGAAATTCTTTATTCTGGCATTTCGCTGCGGCGAACTCTTTCTCACAACAGTACCCGGCGCATATCGGCCAGCACCTCGACCAGGTGTGCAGTGAAGCGCGCGGCGGTTGCGCCATCGATTACGCGATGGTCATAAGACAGGGATAACGGCAGCATTAAACGGGGAACAAGCTGGCCATCGCGATAAACAGGTTTTATGCTGGCACGGGATACGCCGAGAATTGCCACCTCCGGCGCGTTGATGATGGGCGTGAATGCGGTGCCGCCGATACCTCCCAGACTCGAGATAGTGAAGCTTGCGCCCTGCATTTCAGTGGGCTTCAGCTTACCTTCGCGAGCCAGTACCGCGAGATTGGCCATTTCCTTGCCGATGTCGATCACACCTTTCTGATCAACATCGCGAATGACCGGCACCACCAGCCCATTTGGCGTATCCGCCGCAAAACCAAGGTGGTAATAGTGCTTCATTACCAGATTTATTTCGCCGCCAGCACTGTCAAGCGAAGCACTATCCAGTGAGGCATTGAATTCAGGAAATTTCTTTAATGCCGCTATCGATGCTCGCATCAAAAAGGCAAGTATCGTGACCTTTACGCCATCTTTTTTTGACGCCTCATTGGACTCCTTGCGCAGGGCTTCCAATTCCGTAATGTCAGCCTCATCGAATTGTGTCACATGCGGAATCATTACCCAGTTACGGTGCAGATTCGCTCCGGATATTTTTTTGATACGCGACAGTGGCTTCAACTCCACCGGACCGAATTTCGCAAAATTTACTTGCGGCCAAGGCAGCAGATTAAGTTCCGCGCCATTGCCACCACGTGGTTTTGATAATTCAGCCTTGACATAGGCCTGTACGTCTTCCCTGAGTATGCGCTGTTTCGGGCCGCTGCCGCTTATCAATCCCAGATTCACGCCCAGTTCGCGCGCAACTCGCCGCACTGAGGGGCTCGCATGGGCCTTTACGAAGGTAGCTTCGTCTATTGGTGGACGTGTAGAGGATTGATGGGTTGCCTTCGGAATTGAGGCCTGCGCCGATCGAGAGGTCTCCGCCTCTGAATTTGCCGAAGAATCGGCGTGCCGGACAGGTGCGGAAAGAGATTGCGACTCGGAAGCCTGCTGTGAAGCTGTGCTTGATGATGGCGCGGTTTGAGAAGTTTTCACCGAATTGTCCGTTTCAGCGACTTGCATCACTAAAATAGGCATACCTTCAGAGACCTTATCACCTACTTTTACAAGTACTTCCCCGGCTACACCCGCAAAAGGGGAGGGCACTTCTATTGTCGCCTTATCCGATTCCAGCACGATCAGCGAGTCCTCCACCTTGATCGAGTCGCCGGCTTTCACCAGCACTTCTATCACGGGAACGTCTTTAAAGTCACCGATGTCCGGAATCAATACCTGTTTAGTCTCTGCCACGCTTCTTTCCTTCGTGTTTACATTAATCCCGATTTGGAAATAAGGATTGGCGGCGCGCAATCCAGCAGTTTCGTGACCCGCACTGATAATAAATCACGGCCGACCGAGGTACGCACCTCTATGTGTCTTGGGGCAAGCATCCATTCACGCATACGTTCGCTCATACAGTCACTGGGTTTGGCTTGTCCGGATCAATGCCGAACTTGCCTATCGCTCGCGCCACCTCTTCCGCCGGTATTTTACCTTCCTCGGCCAATGCCTTGAGCGCAGCCACGGTGACGTAATAGCGATCCACTTCGAAGAATCGGCGCAGTTTCTCACGTGTATCGGAACGGCCAAAACCGTCCGTACCCAACACTTTATAGCGCCCCGGCACAAATTCACGTATCTGATCGGCGAATATTTTCATATAGTCCGTGGCCGCCACCACAGGTCCCTCATGATCTTTGAAACATGATCCCACATAAGATAACTTTGCCGGCTCGGCGGGATGCAGCATGTTCCAGCGCGTTACGTCCAGCGCTTCACGCCTCAATTCGTTAAAGCTGGTAACACTCCAAATGTCGGCGGCAATGCCATACTCCTTCTCCAGTATTTCTGCCGCCGCGATAACTTCGCGCAAAATGGTGCCGGAACCGAGCAATTGCACCCGCAACCCGGAATACTCCCCCCCTGTCCGATTCCCTGTCCGGAACAGGTACATGCCTTTCAATATACCTTGTTCCGCATTCACTGGCATTTCCGGATGCGGGTAATTTTCGTTCATCACGGTAATGTAGTAATAAACGTCTTCCTGCGTGTCATACATGCGGCGCAACCCATCCTGGATAATAACCGCGAGCTCATACGCAAATGTGGGATCGTAGGATATACAATTGGGAATGGTCGATGCGGACAGATGGCTATGACCGTCTTCATGCTGCAATCCTTCTCCATTCAGTGTTGTGCGTCCGGCCGTGCCTCCCAATAAAAATCCACGGCAGCGCATATCTCCCGCTGCCCAGGCCAGGTCACCGATGCGCTGAAAGCCGAACATGGAGTAGAAAATGTAGAACGGGATCATCTGCACACCGTGAGTGCTGTAGGCCGTAGCGACGGCCATCCATGATGACATGGCACCTGCTTCGTTGATACCTTCCTGCAGAATCTGACCGCTCTTGTCTTCTTTGTAATACATCAACTGATCGGCATCTTGCGGCGTGTAGAGCTGTCCTGTTGACGACCAGATGCCCAACTGCCGGAACATGCCTTCCATGCCAAAAGTACGCGACTCATCCGCAACGATCGGTACCACATGTTTGCCTATATTCTTGTCTTTCACGAGAATATTGAGGATACGCACAAACGCCATGGTCGTGGAGGATTCCCTTCCCTCGCCGCTTGCCTTGAGCAATGTATCGAACGCGGATAACGGCGGTATCGGCAGCGCCTCGGCTTTACGCTGGCGGCGATGGATGAATCCACCCAGCGCCTGCCGCCGCTGCTGCATATAGACGAACTCGGGGGAGTCTTTGTCAAATTTCAGATACGGTACGTCGTCTATTTTGTCATCCGCAATGGGCAACCCGAAACGGTTACGAAATGCTTTCAGCGACGTCGTGCCCATTTTTTTCTGCTGATGGGTGATGTTCTGCGCTTCGCCCGCCTCACCCATACCATAACCCTTGATGGTTTTGGCAAGTATCACAGTCGGCTGTCCAGTGTGCCTGGCAGCGGCGGTGTAAGCAGCGTAGACCTTATGCGGATCGTGACCCCCGCGGTTCAAACGCCAGATATCATCGTCCGACATGTTAGCGACCATTTCCAGCAATTCCGGATATTTGCCGAAGAAGTGTTCGCGCACGTAGGCACCGTCTCGGGACTTGAAATTCTGGTATTCACCATCCACGCATTCCATCATACGTTGCTGCAACAGGCCCTTGGTATCCTTGGCCAACAAGGAATCCCAGTAGGAGCCCCAGATTACCTTGATGACGTTCCAGCCGGAACCGCGAAAAGCAGCTTCCAGCTCCTGGATAATCTTGCCATTGCCACGCACTGGGCCATCAAGGCGCTGAAGATTGCAGTTGACGACAAAAATCAGATTGTCCAGATTTTCCCGCGAAGCAAGCGAAATCGCGCCCAGGGATTCCGGTTCATCCATTTCACCGTCGCCCAGAAAAGCCCAGACCTTGCGTCCCTTGGTCTGGACCAGCCCCCGGCTGTCCAGATATTTCATGAAACGCGCCTGATAGATTGCCATTAATGGCCCCAGCCCCATTGAAACCGTCGGGAACTGCCAGAAATCAGGCATCAGCCATGGATGCGGATAAGAGGATATGCCCTTCCCGTCAACCTCCTGGCGGAAATTGTCGAGTTGTTCCTCCGACAATTCCCCCAGCAGAAAAGCATAGGCATAAAGACCGGGGGAGGAATGCCCCTGGGCGAATATCAGGTCACCACCATGATCCTTGGAGCGTGCATGCCAGAAGTGATTGTAGCCTACGTCGTAGAGTGTCGCGGCAGATGCAAAGCTGGCAATATGGCCGCCAACATTGGAATGTTTGTTGGCGCGCAGCACCATCGCCAGGGAGTTCCAGCGCACATAGGAACGGATACGGTGCTCCAGCGCATGATTACCGGGCGAGCGGTCCTCCTTGCCGGGGGGAATCGTGTTGATATAGGCGGTGGTGGCGCTATAAGGCAGATATGCGCCGGAACGGCGGGCCTTCTCCACCAGTCTTTCCAGCAGATAATGCGCCCGTTCCGTCCCCTCGTGTGTGAGTACGGATTCCAGCGCGTCGAGCCATTCCTTTGTTTCAGTTGGATCTATGTCTGGTATGGGTTCCATGTTTCATCTCGCATATGTTGGAGGCTTTACCGTATTACGCTGCGGCTAAACCCTTGCCTGAATGGTTTGGGCGCGTTCCGCAGCCGCTATGGTATTACACAGCAACATGGTGATGGTCATTGGCCCCACTCCGCCCGGCACAGGCGTGATGTGACCCGCTTTCTCCTTGACCGTTTCAAAATCCACATCACCCGCAAGCTTACCGTCAGGCATGCGATTGATGCCGACATCTATTATCGTTGCACCTGACTTCACCATGCCGGCGGTGATCATGCGCGGCTTTCCAACGGCCACCACCAGAATGTCGGCCCGTTTCGTGTGCTCGGTCAGATCAAGTGTCTTTGATGTGCAGATTGTGACGGTTGCCCCGTGTTGCAACAGCATGAGCGCCATCGGCTTACCGACGATGTTGCTGCGGCCAACCACCACCGCATGCTTGCCCTCAACCGAAATGCCACATTTTTCCAGCATTTTCATTACACCATAGGGAGTACAAGGCGGAAAAACCGTATTGCCGGTAACCAATGCGCCGACATTGTAAAGATGGAATCCATCCGCATCTTTTTCCACCGCGATGGATGCAATGATCTTGCTGCTCTCGAAATGCCGAGGTAGCGGCAGTTGCACCAGAATACCGTGGATCTTCGGGTTCCTGTTCAGTTCCTGAATGCGCTGTATCACCTCGTCCTGGCTCGCCCTTTCCGGGAATGCATGTATTTCCGAATAGATTCCAGTCTCGCTGCAAGCCTTGGCCTTGTTTCGCACATAGATGCTCGAAGCCGGATTGTCGCCCACAATGACCACAGCCAACCCCGGCTGCACGCCATTTTCCGTTAAGCGCTCGGCCCGAATCTTCCATTCGGCCCGCACTTCTCTGGCTAACGCATTGCCATCCATGATTGTGGCACTCATTATCTGCTCGAATCAACAATATTGCGGGATTGATACAAGGACGATTATACGTTGTCCGCTTGAGGCCTTCACCCTCCGAACGACTTATCATGACGGCGTCTAGGGATGCACATGCAAACAGCGACCAAACTGCGGCGCTGACCATGAGTAAACCACGAGCAATCCCATAGTCGGGGCGTTCTCCGCGATCACGGGGGAGGCGAACTAGTCAGTTCTGATTTTTTAATTTTTGACTTATAAATCAATAACCCAATCAAGAATGTCGGAATAACAACCAGGGTAGCCGCCAAGAGTCCTGCCGCCAGCACATCAATTCCATCAGTTTTTGGAAGGAAGATCGTCACTGCCCAAACCGTTACAAAGGCTGCTGCCGCACCACCGATAAACATGATTTTTTTGCCACGCTCGTAAAAACGCCACAGTGAGCCAGAAACCCTTATCTCGTCCCGATACCCATCAAAAACCAGTGCCAGACTATCATCATTCGGCTCAGCCTTGTAGCCCATGGTTAAGGCATGCGCGTCGACACCATCTTCTGTTCGAGACATGTTTTTCAGAAATACGATTCGCTGTTGAGCCTGCTTTTTGCTCATGCCGTCGCTGATAAGCATTGCTTGAAGTGCTGTAAAAGCATGGTCACGTGCATTGGTTGATAAGCTGAGGCTCTCGCCGCGGCGCCACATGACACCCAGCAGGTACAGCTGAATTGTCATTTGCCTGAACTGCGGCGCAAAGTCATATCCCTTGTCCTTAATTATTGCAAGCTGGGAAGCCAGTATCCCTCGCGCATGTTGTACGCAGATATCAATCCCAGTCGTTTCCGCGTCAGTTTTCGTGTCATTCATTGTCGTAATTATGGGGCTATGCCCGGCCCTAACTTTGAATTTGTAGAGGAACCCATTATATACTGGCTATACTGGTATAGGGCCCGTTGAAAAAAACTGAGTCGTCCAGTGTGGCGATAGCGCTTTAACCGCAATGGCGCGAATTTTCGGTTCCATTCCGCACTGTTTGATAGCCAGATCCAGATGTTCCGCGATAACGCCTTAACATTTTTCACAAATCAGACATGGGAAAAACTTCGCAATATTATAATTTGGTCAATCTTCAATATGCGCTGATGCGTATCTCTAAAGGGAAACTGTCATGAAACATCATAAGTACCTAATCGTCGGTGGCGGCATGACCGCCGATTCCGCTGTTCACGGTATCCGCAAAGTCGATCAAGATGGCGCCATTGCCATGATTTGCGAGGAGCGTCATCTGCCTTATGATCGTCCACCCCTTTCCAAGTCGCTGTGGAAGGATACGCCGTATGAATCCATCTGGCGTAACGCCCATGGCCTCAATGTCGCAGTACATCTGAGCAAAAGAATTGTCGGCCTCGATCCATCAAAAAAAACGGCGACCGACGATGCCGGTAACGTTTATACCTATGAAAAGCTTTTACTCGCCACCGGGGGTTCGGTACGGCGCTTTCCCGATTTCGGCGAGAGCATCATCTATTTCAGAACTGCCGACGACTATCGCAAGCTGCGTGAATTGAGTGAACGGGGTTCGGATTTTGTTGTGATCGGCGGGGGTTTCATCGGTTCCGAAATCGGCGCGGCGCTGGCAATGAACGGCAAACGGGTCACAATGATTTTCCCGGAAAATGGTATCGGCGCGCGCGTTTATCCGAGGCCTCTGGTTGAATTCATAAATTCCTATTATCGCGAAAAAGGGGTAACCATACTCGCATCGGAAACCGTCAAATCTGTGCGGACTGCGGGTGACAAGACTATTGTGATCACAGGGAATGGCGCGGAGATCTCCGCTGATGGAGTTGTGGCCGGACTGGGCATTCTGCCCAACACCGACTTGGCCGTTCAGGCCGGACTTGCGGTGGACAACG
Source organism: Nitrosospira sp. Nsp13 (assembly GCF_900101945.1). Classification (NCBI taxonomy): domain Bacteria; kingdom Pseudomonadati; phylum Pseudomonadota; class Betaproteobacteria; order Nitrosomonadales; family Nitrosomonadaceae; genus Nitrosospira; species Nitrosospira sp. Nsp13. Next base: position 64,494 of record NZ_FMVD01000004.1, read on the forward strand.
GTATCGTCGTGGACGAGCAACTGCGCACGAGCAATCCCGACATCTATGCGGCAGGCGATGTGGCAAACTTCCATAGCGCCGTGTTGGATAAACGTGTACGCGTGGAACATGAGGACAACGCTAATGTCATGGGCGAGATGGCAGGCAGAAATATGGCGGGACAATCGGACAGTTATCGTCACCAGCCCTTCTTTTATTCTGATCTGTTTGACCTGGGTTACGAAGCGGTGGGAGAGCTGGATGCCAGCCTCGATATTATCGAAGACTGGAAAGAACCCTTCCGCAAAGGCGTGATTTACTATTTACGCGATGAGCAGGTGCGCGGTGTCCTGCTCTGGAATACGTGGGGACAAGTTGCCGCCGCCACCCAGTTAATTGCGGAAAAAGCTACGCACTCGCGCGCGACGCTGGAGGGAAGAATTACGGACTAGCAGCCTGCGGGACTTGAAGAGTCATTGGGCGACAACCCTGCCACACATCCCCTTGATAACGTTAACCCTCATTCGCCCGGACGACTGGCACCTCCACCTGCGCGACGGAGAGCAGATGCGCGCAGTGCTGCCGGACACCGCGCGGCGCTTCGCCCGTGCCATCGTCATGCCAAACCTCAAGCCACCGGCAGTGACGACCGGTATGGCATTGGCATACCGTGAGCGTATTTTTGCCGCTTTGCCTCAAGGAATGCGCTTCGAGCCGCTGATGACGCTATACCTTACTGATAACACCGCGCCCGCGGAAATTATCGAGGCCAGGAGAAGCGGGGCAATACAGGCCGTAAAGTATTATCCCGCTGGCGCCACCACAAATTCCGCAGCGGGCGTTACCGATATTGCCAAGTGCTACACTACGCTTGAAACGATGGAACAAGTGGGCATGCCGCTGCTAGTGCATGGTGAAGTCACTGATCCTGAAGTGGACGTGTTCGACAAGGAAAAAATATTTCTGGAAAGAGTGCTGATCCCCCTCACGGAACGCTTCCCGCGATTGCGGATCGTATTCGAGCACATCACCACGCGGGAAGCGGTGGAATTCGTCAGGGACGCTTCAAGTTATATTGCCGCCACCATTACTGCCCATCACCTGCTGCTCAATCGCAACGCGCTGTTTCAGGGAGGTATCCGGCCGCACCACTATTGCCTTCCGGTACTGAAGCGCGAAACGCATCGCCGTACGCTGATCGAGGCCGCCACCAGCGGCAACCCGAAATTTTTTCTCGGCACCGACAGCGCGCCGCATTCCCGATCCACCAAGGAAACAGCCTGCGGCTGCGCAGGCATTTATACCGCACACGCGGCGATTGAACTGTATGCGGAAGCTTTTGAACAAGCCAATGCGCTGGATAAACTTGAAGCCTTTGCCAGTTTTCATGGTGCCGACTTCTATCAACTGCCTCGCAACAAGGAGAGCATTACACTGAAAAAAGAAAATTGGTCCGTGCCGGCAAATCTGAAATTTGCGGATGACATATTGATTCCATTACGGGCGGGGGAAAGCGTGGCCTGGAAAATAATGAATTGATGTATCGTATGACACCCAAGCAGGGTAACTTCAAACTTTCTGTAAATTCGTTCTGGATTAGCGTGACAATTTTTCAAATTCCTTGAGATGTCCCATGCTCTAGCTCTTCTCAAAGACATCTTCGGCTATCCTGCTTTTCGCGGACGGCAGGCTGAGGTAATCACGCATGTGGCCGGGGGTGGCGATTGCCTGGTGCTGATGCCGACCGGGGGTGGCAAATCGTTGTGTTACCAGATTCCGGCGTTATTGCGCGACGGCGTCGCGGTGGTGGTTTCGCCGCTGATTGCGCTCATGCAGAATCAGGTCGCGGCGTTACATGAAGCCGGAGTGCGCGCTGCATTTCTCAATTCTTCCTTGTCACAAATGGAAGCCACGGCGGTCGAATGCGGCATGCTTTCGGGTGCATACGATCTGGTGTATGTGGCGCCCGAGAGATTGCTGACGCCGCGCTTTCTCGATCTTCTGGCGCGCGCACCGCTTTCGCTGTTCGCCATTGATGAGGCGCACTGCGTGTCGCAATGGGGGCATGACTTCCGCCCCGAATACATCCAGCTCTCGATTCTGCATGAGCGATTTCCCCGTGTACCGCGCATCGCATTGACGGCAACTGCGGATAGCGTGACGCGGAGGGAAATCGTTGAGCGCCTTGGCCTCAATGGTGCGCAGATTTTCATTTCCAGTTTCGACCGTCCCAATATTCGTTACCAGATCGTGGACAAGGTGAACGGAAAGGTGCAATTGCTTACTTTTATCCATGCGGAACATGATGGCGACGCCGGTATTGTTTATTGTCTATCGCGCAAGAAAGTCGAAGAAACGGCGGCATGGCTGGTCGAAAAAGGCGTACGCGCGCTTGCGTATCACGCCGGCATGAGCACGGAAGATCGCAGCCGTAACCAGGAAAAATTTCTGCGCGAAGATGGCATCGTAATGGTCGCCACTATCGCGTTCGGTATGGGCATAGACAAGCCGGACGTACGCTTCGTCGCGCATCTCGACCTGCCCAAAAGTGTGGAAGGCTATTACCAGGAAACCGGCCGCGCTGGCCGCGACGGTCAAGCGGCCAACGCATGGATGGCTTATGGTTTGGGTGATGTGGTACAGCAACGACGCATGATTGAAGGTTCCGAGGCAGACGCGCAGTTTAAACGAGTAGCCTCAACCAAACTCGATGCGCTGCTGGCGCTGTGCGAGGCCACCACCTGCCGCCGCGCGCGCCTCCTGGAGTATTTTGGCGAAGCCGCAGCCAGTATCGCTTGCGGTAATTGCGATGTCTGTCTTAATCCGCCGCAAGTGTGGGACGGCACGGTAGCGGCACAAAAGGCGTTGTCTTGCGCCTTCCGTACTGGTCAGCGCTTCGGTGCCGGGCATCTGATCGACGTGCTGCGCGGCAATGAGACCGGGCGCGTGACGCAATGGGGTCACACCAAGGTCAGCACCTTCGGTATTGGCAAGGAATTGGACGATAAGGCCTGGCGCGCAGTATTCCGCCAACTGGCGGCGCTCGGCTTGCTCACCGCGGACAGTGAGGGTCATGGTTCGCTGCGCCTCACCGCAGCCAGCCGCACAGTGCTGAACGGAAGTCAAACGGTGTCTCTGCGCCTGCAGCCGGAGCGCAAAAAGACCACAGCCAAGACTACGGCTGTGCGCGAGGACAAGCTTGCCATGCTTGATCCGGCGGCTCGTGCACTATGGGCACGCCTGCGCGCATGGCGCACTGAGGTTGCAAAGAAGCACAGCGTTCCCGCTTATGTGGTGTTTCATGATGCAACGCTGGCGGAACTGGTGCGCCTGCATCCACGGACAGAAAACGAACTGCGTCAGGTACCCGGTATGGGTGCGCGTAAACTGGAGAGCTACGGCGACGACCTGCTCGAGATTCTTTGCACCTGACAGGAGTGAAACAGGAAGCGCCACACCGTCCTCTTATTTACGTCTACGATTCCTGCCACGTTGACAGCGCGCGCTTCGCGAAGCACTTGATCAAACGTTACCAGTGTCTCTTGGCGCGATTCCACTGGTAAAGCAGCCGGGCAAAGACGTTGTACGCCAGATGCGTAAGCTGCTTGAGGACGGGTAATCGCAACAGGCTTGCCAGCCAGCGCTGGCTGGGTGTTTCTGACCATAGTCGCGTGAATGCATCCGCTCCGATATTGAGCTCGCCATCGGCGTCTTTAACATACAACCGCTCCCGTACCTGTTCCAAGGAAGCGCCCACCTCCGACACGGCCTCTGGATGCGCGTCCACATCGACCCACTCGATATCCTTAATGCCGCACGCTTCCATGCGTTGGCGCTGATCTTTAATTCCCGCATTGCAAACCGGGCATGCGCTGTTGTAGTAAACCTTGCTGGACATGTTGCGGTTCTCGCATATTCAATTCAGATGGAACCATAAACCTAAATGGTTTAAACGCAAGTCTCAGGCAGATATTACTCACAGCGATAGACAACACCCAGGACTGTGGTGTTTGTAGTGCCTGTACTACGCCATGCGTTGGTATTATTCGAATCTTGTACCCACACGAAGTTTCCTCCCATTTCGGCCGCCTGGTTGCGCAGGTCATTTCTGGCTCCGATGAGCAGATTTTTATTGGATGTGTAGTCGCCTGTAATCCAATTACCCTGGGAGCCAACGACGTCACCAAGCGGCTTACAGTTACCAGAGGGTTTCACAGTCACAAGTTCAACGGCTTTTCCTTCCCGCGTTGTTGAAGTCGCCGAACAGCCAACAAGAAGGAGTACTGACAATGCAGCAGTCATTTTCGCGACCATCTATCTTTCTCCTATGAAAACCTTCCATGTTTCGTTTAAAAGGCGGATGCCAAGAGAATTCTACGGTTTCAAGCGCCTAAGTCAATCATGTCAATCATGCCAACCATGTCAACCATGTCAACCAATTGTCATAAGACAGGTTTGGCAAAATGGATAGCCCAGCCAGACTACTACGACATCTATGGGGTGGCAAATACATTAATGCACTCGCTTACTCCCCTATGCATGTCTTGGACCAAACATGATAATGGCCATCCCCACCAGCGCAACCAGAGAACCCGCCAAATCCCAGGCCGTGGGCCTAACACCCTCGACGGACCAGAGCCAGAGCACCGCCACGAAAATGTAGACACCCCCATACGCGGCGTAAGTCCGGCCCGCCGCTGTAGGATGGAGTGTGAGCAGCCATGCAAACAACGCGAGACTCGCGGCAGCAGGTAGAAGAAGCCACGCGCTCTGGCCTTGCTTGAGCCAGAGATAAGGCAAATAGCAACCGACGATTTCGGCGATCGCGGTAGCCATGAAAAGAAAAAGGGTTTTTAACTCAAACATGTTTCTTTGTCAGCTTTCCACGCTGCTTATAACAAGATACCTGCGTATATCGGGCTCTTTTGCGAGCAGTGGCCCAGCCTTTAAAAAAGCATTTCGCATATGCGGTGTTATAAAATGAGTATCGATAGCGGAATCGCTTTCCCATTCTTCCACGAAGGTAAAATCGCTGGGGTCAGTTTTATTTTGGAGAAGCTGATAGCTGATACAGCCACTTTCCTTGCGTGTGCCTCCCACCAGACCCAGCAGGAGGGATTCTACTTCCTCAATCTTATCAGGCTGTGCGGTTATTCTTGCTACGACTTTCACTGTATTATTTGCCATGAATCACCTCTTATTAATGACCCATACACAGGAATTGCAGGCTCTCTGAAGCGTAGGCAATACCTAACGCCAATTGGCACAGTCGTTTACTTCTCCGCAGCCGCTTTTTCGGCCGAGCGTATTGCCACAGCCTTAAAGAGCTCCGGGATTGCGATTGTATTTGACATATTCACGACAAAGACCGGAATCAGGCCCCCGGGATTCGTAAGCAACGTGTAGGTGAGCCGCGTATGCTTGCCATCCTGAAGCGGTTCAACCAACCACGAGCCTTCGTTGAGTTTGACGCGCACGACACCCTCAACTTCTGGCCGAGCTTCGGGACTCGCAGTCCATTCGACCTTGAACATACCCCCGTTCGTCGGTGTGCCGTGTGTCATCCTGACCTTGAGGGGGTAGTCACGTTCGCTCACGAACGGCGGTGCAATGCGTGCGTAAGTGACAACCTCGCTATCACCCATGCGGCTGAGTACCTTTGATTCCTTTACGTAAGGCATGTAATCCGGGTAGTGATCAAAGTCGGTGAGGACATTGAAAACAACCTCTGGCGGAGCACTCACTTCCGCAATTGCCACAATTCTGCGTCCCGCTTCCACATCCTTGGTAAAGATGACAAGCTCGCCCTTGCGATAGGCTTCGGTCCAATCCGCCCCAGGGCTTTTCATGTCAAGTGCCTGCACGGATGAAGCAGCAAATAGGGCAACGATAACGGAAATGGCGAGGAGACGCATGGGATTTTCGATAAATATCTGGTTGATGATTTTGACGCCGGGTTAAGAATTCTACTTCTATTCTGCATTCCAGATCAGTTTTTGATCAAGCGGATATTACGGAACCATCCACCGGCCAGCACCGGCATATCCGCTTCCACTTTCAGCTCCGGAACGCCCGCCAGCACCTCCTCGAACACCACATCCAGCCGGGTAACGATATGCTGTGACAGCAGATTCAATGTTCGTCTGATCCACGCGGTTTCACCCGGCTTGAGGAATTTGTCGAGTATCAGTACGCTTCCGCCGGGTTTCAGCACACGAGCGCTTTCGCGCAAACAGGCAGATGCATCGGGAACGATCGCGAGAATCAGATGCAGCACCACGTGATCGAAGTATCCATCCGTAAACGGTAGTGACATACTGTTGCCCTGAATCAGGTTCATGCGCAGGCTTCCGGTGCGGGATTTTGCGCGGCGTAGCATGGCGGCGGTCAGATCCAGGCCTGTATAACGATGGCATGAGGGGAGATAAGGCAAATCCAGGCCGGAGCCGATGCCACTGATGAGGACATTGAGATCGCCTTGTTGCGGCAGTTGACCGAGGCTTGCCGCGCGCACTCCCGTACCCGCCGTCTCGAGCAAAGCGTCATAAAGTGGAGCAATAATCGTGTAGGAATGACGCAGGGACATGAGAATCTTACTTCAGGCTTCGTCCGCCCTTCTTTCGCTCCGGCTTATTCGATTTATCCGGCTTATCCGGCCTAATTAGTTTAGCCGCCGGCTCCAAACCGGGCGACATGCTTCGCTGCGCCTGGTAAGCCCAAACCAGCATACCGGCGCCTGCCACAATCATCGGTAGCGACAGCCATTGCCCCATGCTGATACCCAGCGTCAGCACACCCAGAAAGCCATTATCCGGTTCACGATAAAACTCCGCAAACGAACGAAACACTCCATATCCGATCAGGAACATACCGGAAACTGCGGCTACCGGCCGCGGTTTGGCGGAATAAATCCACATCAATGCAAAGAATGCCAGTCCTTCCAGCGCAAACTCATAGAGCTGGGAAGGATGGCGGGAAAGGTCGTCCACATGAGGAAAAATCACGCCCCAGGGCACGTCGGTGGGGCGTCCCCACAACTCCGCATTGATGAAATTACCGAGACGGCCCGCCCCCAGCCCTAACGGCACCAGCGGCGCGATAAAATCGGTGACGGCCAGCCAGCGCAGTTTATATTTTCGGGCTATCAGCGCCATCGCGGTTATCACGCCAAGAAAACCGCCATGAAACGACATCCCCCCCTGCCACACAGCAAAGATTTCCAGCGGATGCGCCAGGAAGTAGCTGGGCTGATAAAATATCACATACCCCAGACGACCGCCCAGTATCACCCCCAAGACGCCGTAAAACAGCATATCGTCGAGCATGCTGTTGGTGAATGCCCTCTCAGGGTGGCGCTTGATACGATAACGCCCGAGCAGTATGAACTGCGCAAATCCCAGGAGGTACATGAGCCCGTACCACCGGACGGCAAGGGGCCCAAGGTAGATGGCGACAGGGTCGAACTGCGGGTGAACGAGCATAGGGTTCAGCTTTTTTGCGGTAAAATGATGGATTATACGTTAAGGAACCTCTGAATAAGTTCCACGCGGGCTCGACAGAGGGATTCCTTCATGCCGTTCATGTAAGAAAATCGAACAAAGATATAATTTGTACTAGTCTCATCTTTCCTTCTTTCTGATATTACGGTTCAAAACTCGAGGTGCCGCTGCGTGCCCTGTGATTTAAAGATTTTCCGGTTTTTCAACTTTCTCTAGGAGTTTTCATGCCAGACAACAAACGCAGCCAAGCCATCACCCAGGGCGCGCAGCGTTCCCCCAATCGTGCCATGCTGCGGGCAGTGGGTTTCAATGACAAGGATTTCGACAAACCCATCGTCGGCGTGGCCAATGGCTTCTCCACTATCACACCCTGCAATAAGGGATTGAATGAGCTGGCCATAAGTGCCGAGAGCGCATTGAAGGAATCGGGTGCAATGCCACAGATGTTTGGCACCATCACCATATCCGACGGTATCTCGATGGGTACGGAAGGCATGAAGTATTCGCTGGTATCTCGCGAAGTGATTGCAGATTCGATTGAAACCGCAGTACAGGGGGAAAGTATGGACGGGGTCATTGCGATCGGTGGCTGTGACAAGAACATGCCGGGTGCGATGATCGCGATGGCACGAATGAATGTCCCGGCCATTTTCGTCTACGGCGGCACCATCAAGCCTGGCCGCTATAAGGGAAGGGATCTGACCATCGTCAGCGCCTTCGAAGCGGTCGGTCAGTATACGGCGCACAAGATCGACGAGAAGGAATTACTTGAGGTAGAACGCCATGCCTGTCCGGGAGCTGGCTCCTGCGGCGGCATGTTTACCGCCAATACCATGTCGTCGGCATTTGAAGCGATAGGGATGAGTCTGCCTTACTCTTCCACCATGGCGGCGGAGGATGACGAGAAGCGTGTGAGTGCCGCCCGCTCCGCGGAAGTACTGGTTGATGCAATCAGGGCGCAGATCCGTCCGCGTGACATCATCACCCGGAAATCCATCGAGAATGCGATTGCCGTGATCATGGCGGTCGGCGGTTCGACCAATGCGGTATTGCATTTCCTCGCCATCGCCCACGCGGCGGAGGTGGATCTTACTATCGATGATTTTGAACGGATGCGCGGCAAAGTACCGGTGTTGTGTGATTTAAAGCCATCGGGCCGCTACGTGGCTACCGATCTGCACAAGGCAGGAGGCGTTCCCCAGGTAATGAAGATGTTGCTTGAACATGGTCTGCTGCATGGCGATTGCATCACCATAAGCGGCCAGACCGTGGCGGAGGTATTGCATGACATTCCCGCAACGCCGCGCGAGGATCAGGATGTAATCCGGCAATGGGAAAATCCCATGTATGCGCAGGGTCACCTCGCCATACTCAAAGGCAATCTCTCAACTGAGGGTTGCGTCGCCAAGATTACCGGCGTGAAAACGCCTAAAATCACTGGCCCGGCACGCGTATTCGAGTCGGAAGAAACCTGCATGGCGGCAATACTTGCGCGGCAAATCCAGCCCGGTGACGTGGTTGTCATACGCTATGAAGGACCCAGGGGAGGCCCTGGCATGCGTGAAATGCTTTCGCCCACTTCCGCTCTCATCGGCGAAGGCCTCGGGGATTCGGTGGGACTTATCACCGACGGACGCTTCTCGGGCGGCACTTACGGAATGGTGGTGGGCCATGTCTCACCCGAAGCGTTTGTGGGAGGAACTATCGCGCTGGTGCAGGAAGGAGATTCCGTTACCATAGACGCCGAACAGCGCCTGCTGCAACTCAATGTTTCAGAGGAAGAAATTGCGCAGCGCCGCGCCAAATGGAAGCAACCCCAACCGCGTTATACGCGGGGCGTGCTGGCGAAATACGCAAAATTGGTTTCCACAGCCAGTCAGGGAGCGGTGACGGATTAATCGCAACCTATCTTGACCAGGAACCCATGCCTAATCATCTCTCCGGCGAAACCAGTCCGTACCTGCTTCAACATGTGGAAAACCCGGTGGACTGGTATCCTTGGGGAGATGAGGCACTGACGCTGGCCCGCACCGGGAATAAGCCGATATTGCTTTCCATTGGTTACTCGGCCTGTCACTGGTGCCATGTCATGGCACACGAATCTTTTGAAGATGCGGAAGTTGCCACAGCGATGAACCAGCATTTCATCAATATCAAGGTGGATCGCGAAGAACGCCCTGATCTCGATCAGATTTATCAAACCGCACTTCACATGCTAACCCAGCGCCATGGCGGCTGGCCGCTGACGCTGTTTTTGACACCTGACCAGAAACCATTTTTCGGCGGCACATATTTTCCTAAAGCAGCCCGCCACGGTTTACCGGGTTTCCTGGATCTATTGCCACGCGTCGCCGAGGCTTATTATGCCCGCGGTGAAGAAATCGAGCGGCAGAGCGCCTCACTGTTGCGATCATTCGCCAATATGCTGCCGTCGGCGAGCCTGGCAATCCCGGCGTTTTCGGAACAGCCGCTTGATCAGGCACTGACCGAGTTAGAGGACCGGTTTGACTCCGTAAACGGCGGTTTCGGCGATGTGCCGAAATTCCTTCATCCCACGGAACTGGAGTTCTGTGTGCGCCGCTACTTTGCCACAGGCAATGCGGAGACATTGCACATGGTGGTGCACACCCTAAAGAAAATGGCAGAGGGCGGCATCTACGATCAATTAGGCGGCGGTTTCTGCCGCTACAGCACTGATCAGCACTGGAGCATTCCACATTTCGAAAAAATGCTTTATGACAACGGGCCGTTGCTGCGGCTCTACACCGATGTCTGGCTTGCCACCCAAGACCCATTATTCAAACGGGTGGTGGAGGAAACGGCTGAATGGGTGATGCGGGAAATGCAACCATCGGTGAGTGCAAGCACAGACATGCTAGGCGGAGGCGGTTATTACTCGACACTGGATGCCGATTCCGAAGAGGAGGAAGGCAAGTTCTATGTATGGGATCGCGCTCAAATAGCACAGATTCTGCCACCCGAAGAATATGCCGTGGTTGCACCCTATTACGGACTCCTGCGTACCCCAAACTTTGAGCAAAAACACTGGAATCTGGAGATCACCCAGCCGCTTGCGGAAGCTGCTGTGGCTATCGGCATCCAGTATGAGGAAGCACAGCAAAAACTTGCATCAGCACGCAGAAAACTTTTTATTGAACGCGAATTACGCGTACATCCGGGCCGCGACGAGAAAATTCTTACCAGCTGGAACGGGCTCATGATCAAAGGAATGGCACGTGCTGGCCGTGTCTTCGAACGCGGCGACTGGGTTCAATCGGCAGCCCTTGCGGTGGATTTTATTCGTTCCACGCTATGGAAAAATAACCGCCTGTTGGCAACCTGCAAGGATGGCAAGGCGCATCTCAATGCCTATCTGGACGATTACGCCTTCCTGCTGGATGGTTTGCTGGAACTGATGCAGGCGGAGTTTCGTCAAGTTGATCTGGATTTTGCCGTTGCACTGGCCGATGTGCTGCTGGAGCAATTCGAGGACAAACAGGCGGGCGGGTTTTTCTTTACCAGCCACGACCATGAAAGATTGATACATCGCCCCAAGCCGGGTCTTGATAACGCCACGCCTTCGGGTAACGGCGTGGCGACTTATGCGCTTCAGCGGCTGGGGCATCTGCTCGGGGAATTTCGCTATTTACAGGCCGCCGAACGTGCTTTGGGGTTGTTCTACCTCACCTTATCCCGCTACGCCAGCACCTGCTGCAGTTTGTTGGTAACCCTCGAACAATCGCTCGCGCCCCCGCAAATTGTTATACTTCGTGGTCAGGCGCCTGCTTTGACGGAATGGAAAAAAGCATTGGGGTGCGGGTCCCCGTACACCTTGGTATTTGCTGTACCGTTGGAACTTCTTGGGCTGCCGCCGGGTCTGAATAAACCGGCGGCAAGGGATAACACCGTCAACGCCTGGGTCTGCCAAGGCGTTAAATGCCTACCGGAGATCTCCGACTTGCAGGAATTGCTGCGCGTCTGTGAAATTCAAGGTAAGATTGGTTCTTCTATAATTAACGGATAAAAGGAGTAAGCATGAAAGCTGCCTGGATGGGAGTGGTTGCGGCATCAGCCCTGCTGATGGTGGGTACCGCGCAAGCGAACGCGGACTTGGCGAAAGCCAGCGGTTGCATGAACTGTCACACAGTTGACAAAAAACTGGTCGGGCCCGCATTAAAGGATATCGCGGCCAAGTATAAGGATGACGCAGGTGCCCAAGCCAAGTTGGAAGAGAAAGTGAAGAAAGGCAGCACGGGCGTATGGGGACCAATTGCGATGCCACCGAATTCCAATGTCAGTGACGCCAATATCAAAACCCTGGTATCGTTTATTCTATCCCTCAAGTAAACCGGATTTTGTTTATGGAAAAAGCCGGCGCATCAATGCGCCGGCTTTTTTATTTCTCCATCGCAGAGTAGTCTAGGGAAAGAGCGATGTAAATATCGCGCGTACCTATGCTACATCAATAACTGGAGATGAGCTCTTGTTCACCAATTAATCATGGGCTGGTTCACGACTAACCTGGTAAGTGCATTTCTGCTTCCTCCATTAAATCTTATCCTGTTGGGGGCGATAGGGGTTTTGCTTCTCAAGCGCCACCCGAGAACGGGCAAGCTCTTGGTGATGTTCGCGCTGACTCTGCTTTATCTGCTATCCACTCCATTTGTCGCTGAAACCGCACTGCAAAAGCTGGAGACTCCGTCTACACTCCATTCCCTCGATAGCATTCAGGCTATTGTAGTGCTAGGTGCGGGTACCTATTTCAACGCGCCAGAATATGACGGTAGCACCGTGAACCGGCTCGGCCTGGAGCGCATCCGTTATGCCGCGCGACTGTATCGGCTCACGGGTAAGCCTATGCTGGCGGCAGGCGGATCTCCCCTCGGGAGCAATTCGTCTGAGGCAGCGCAAATGAAGGCGGTGCTCGAAAAGGAATTTGGGGTTCCGGTTAAATGGATGGAAGGGGACTCGCGCAACACCCGTGAGAATGCTTACAGGAGCTTTGCAATACTCAAAAAGGATGGGATCAGCCATATCGCGCTAGTCACTCACGCCTGGCACATGCCGAGAGCATCCAGAGAGTTCGAACAGGCCGGATTTAAGGTTGTTCCCGCTGCCACTGCATACACCACACGATATAGGACGGATGTCTTCTCATTCATTCCCACCGCTGGCGCACTGCAAAAGAGTTGGCTGTTCTTGCATGAAGTCATTGGAATGTGGTGGTATCGACTGAGCCCGGCCCCCACCACTTCGTGATGTCATTCTCTATCTGCCCGAACCGGATTAAAATAACATTTTTGGACTCTTCGGAAAGGGATAGCATGAAAGCACGCATCGAATGGAAGGAAGGAATGAGCTTTCTGGGTGAGTCCGGCAGCGGCCACAGTGTGCTGATGGACGGGCCGCCGGAAGCGGGCGGTAAGAATCGGGGGCCACGCCCTATGGAAATGTTGCTGATGGGAACCGGCGGTTGTGCAGCTTTTGACGTGGTATTGATTCTTAAAAAAAGCCGTCAGGATATCAGCGATTGCGTGGTGGAAATCGAAGCGGAACGGGCACCGGAAGAGCCCAAGGTATTCACCCGCATTCATTTTCATTTTATCGTGACCGGAAAGCAACTGAAGCCCGAACAAGTGGAACGGGCAATTAAACTCTCTGCGGAAAAATATTGCTCAGCCTCGATCATGCTGGGGAAAACGGCAGAATTAACCCACGACTTCAAAATCGTGGAGGCATGAAATCTTTCGTCAAACCCAATATGCGGTTTTTGTCATGACTTTTGATCCCAGCTTCATCGCCAGCTTCACGGGCATGGGTAATTCCACGCCGCCATGGGACATGGCGGCTGTAGCATGCCCGGCTTCATCCACCTGCATCTGTGCGACGATAGCACGGCTTTTCTCGTCGTGATGCGGCAAGCGCTTCAAATGCCCTGCCAGATGGACTTCTACCTGGCGTTCGGTCTCCGCGAGAAAACCCAGATTCCATTTGTCACCCAGCATGCCCGCAAATGCGCCAATGGCGAATGATCCGCTGTACCACAGGGGATTCAGGAGACTCTTGCGCCCATTCAGTTCTGCGATGCGCCGCTCGGTCCAGGCAAGATGCTCGACTTCCTCACGCGCTGATTGCTTCAGAGTGTGCTGCACCTCCGCGTTACGCGCGGTAAGCGCCTGTCCCTGATATAGCGCTTGTGCGCAAATTTCACCGACATGGTTGACGCGCATCAGTGCGGTGGATTCACTTTTCTCTGAATCGCTCAGCCCCACCTCCGGTAACTCAGTCCCTGGAACCGGACGCAATGTTTGCGCAGGCGTCAACAATGTGCGCAGTGCATGATCGAAACCGATGATGAATTTATCCAGATTCGGCATAATTTCCCAGTAAACGTAGATTATGTTGGCATACCCATCTGCCGTGCCAGCAGTGTTACCGGATGCAGCACCTCGATCTGCGAGCCTGCCTCACGCAACGCGCTGGCAATGTGCATGGCGCAACCCACATTGGATGTGGCAAGGTAACGCGCGCCGCTTGCATCCAGCATGGTTATTTTATCACGCAGCAACACCTGCGCCATCTCTGCCTGATCCAGAAAATAGGTTCCCGCCGCACCGCAGCACTGATCGTTTCCCGCCAGTGGAGTAATCTGCGCGTCCGGAATGCGCGCCAGCAACGCATAGGGATGTGCCGAACCGCGCAAGACATTGCGCAGACTGCATGGCTCATGCACCGCGATTTTATGCGGCAATGGCTGGGGCTTTATGTTGCCCCATCCCTCCGCTTTTGCCAGAAATGCACTGATATCCATGATTTTAGCGGAAAATTTCCCGGCTTCCTCTTCCGCATGCAATGATTGAAGAATCGACTGTTGCGGCGTCTCTGATGGATTATGAGAAGGGTATTCCGTCAATTGCACGCCGCAACCCGACGCAGTGCTGATGATTGCGCGCAAATTCAGTCCCAGTCCCTCAAAAGCCCTCATATTCTGTCGCGCCAGTTGCGTTGCCGCTTGCCTGTCCCCGCCATGTTGATGCAAGGCACCGCAACATGTCTGCGTGGAGGGGACATGGACTGTGTAGCCCAAATGGTTAAGCACGAATATTGTCGAATTGAGCGTTGCAACATCCGTCAACCGCGCGACACAGCCGAGAAACAGCCCGACTTCGCCGCGCGGATTCCCGATTGCGGGATAAACGGCTTGCCATGTATTGGCCACGCCGCCTCTACCGGATAAGGAGCAAGGTGTGCCGACGGGCGGCAATTGCCCCTCCAACACGGCGAGCCTTGTTTTTCCAAGCACGCCGGATCTTCGAACGATCTTTTGCAAACCTGATCTTTCATAAAAACGCAGGAGCGGGCGCAATGCGTCCAGACGGCTGGATTTGGCGAGTATTTCATTCTCCACCCATCGCCGAAACCGGGATTTTCGCGTCGCCGTTTTCTCGCTTGGAAGATCGGGGGATGATGACGAAATCATGGCGCGGGTTCCGTCCACCAGTTTCCCGTAGCTGACGTGGTTCGGGCACACCGCCTCGCAAGCGCGGCAGGTAAGGCAGCGGTCTATGTGCAAAACAAAGCGCGCATTCATCGGAATGCGATTGCTGGCGACACCGCTCATCAGGGCAATGCGTCCGCGGGGCGAGTCAGCTTCAGACTGTGTGATACGGTACGTCGGACAATGCGGCAGACAAAGCCCGCATGCGACGCAGCGATTAGCTTCAGCGATGAGTGTATCGGCAGAAAAATCAGGTGGAAGATCAGAAGGCTTGATGATCATCTCCGCTGAACAGAACGATCGTAGACCCACTTTTGTTAGAACCGCAGCACATTCGAAGAGTCTACCCCCTAACACCTGCAAAGACAAAGGGACTCTTCACCGGCATCGCGGAATCAAGGTACAGAATAGATCCGATATCATCATCGGACAACTTATGGGCATGCAATATCGATCATTTGAATCACTTATTGAACCAAGGAACGATATGTGACAGCAGAATCGCGCTACAATTCCCCGACCGTTCTTCTCTCCGCACCTTCAATCTTGGAAGCCTTTTTTACCTCCACCCTGCTGGTTGCTCTTGCCGAAATCGGCGACAAGACCCAGCTTCTTTCATTTGTTCTGGCTGCCAAACTACGGCGACCTTATCCCATCATGGCGGGTATTTTCGTTGCCACTTTGCTTAATCACGCGTTGGCGGCTTCCATCGGCGCCTGGCTGGCAAGCCTGATCTCTCCGCAATCGCTCAACTGGATCGTCGGACTGTCGTTCATCGGTTTCGGTTTGTGGGCGCTGAAGCCCGACACGCTCGATGAAAATCCGCGCATTTTCAGTGCCGGTGTGTTCGTTACCACGCTGGTCGCTTTCTTCGTGGCGGAAATGGGAGACAAGACACAGTTTGCGACGGTGGCACTGGCAGCGCGCTATGATGCGCTGACGGCGGTCGTACTGGGAACCACACTCGGCATGATGCTCGCCAACGCGCCCGCTGTCTGGATCGGCGAGGCGCTTGCTGACCGTATCAACATGAAGTGGGTACGATGGTTCGCGGCGGCCTCATTCTTGCTGATGGGCATCTGGTCGCTGTCTGGCGGCGCGGGACCTTATTGATAGTGCCAAATCATGAGCCGCGAACATTGATAGCGGAGCTTATTTCAGTTAGCGGATCCCGTGGATATAACGTTCGAGCTGGTCGATGATGAATTCCTGCCCCGAAATCGCGTCCTTGACCAGATCGCCGATGGAAACAATGCCGACCACTTCGTTGTTTTCGAGTACCGGCAAGTGGCGTACCCGCATCTCCGTGACCAATGCCATGCAATCCTCGGCCGTATAGTCGGGGTTTACGTACGCCACCTGTGCAGTCATCAGTTCCTTTACCCGAATGTCCTTCGCGGATTTATCCAGCAGATATGCCTTACGCGAATAATCTCTTTCAGTAAAAATACCGGCTAATTTTCGATTCTCCAGCACCAGCAATGCACCAATGTTCTTGGCAGCCATCAATTGCATCGCGTCGTACACCGATTTATCCGGCTCGATGCTCGCAACCTCGTATCCCTTGCCTTGCAGTAATTGCCTTACAGTCGCCATGCGCCATTCCCCACGCTTCAGTTTAAAGTATCCTAAAATCGGCTGATCAAGCTCATTCAATCATAACACGGCAAAGATAAGACTTGGGCACTTGTCCCCTTGGGCGTACCCAGGAAAGCATTATTCACATCGCAATGGCACCTGCTATATTTTTACAATAGGCGGCTTTTATCGCCCCGGGTAAATCCGAAAAGTGGTTGAGAAATATTCTTGCCGAAAGCAATGGCCTTGAAAAGTTCACCCATTTCAGCGGGACTCACCAGCTTTTGTAGCTGATTTGCCGCCGGCAAATACTCTTTTACGTTCTCCGCCGGCATTCGCGCCAGAATTTCGGTTACCCCGCAGTTGATAAGGAAATATGCCTGAGTGGTATAACCCAGCAGATCCAATCCGGCGTTCGTACCCGCTTCGGCAATGGCGCTGAAGTCCACATGACTGGTAATGTCCTGCGAGCCCGGCAGATAAAATGGATTGTCATGCGCGTGGTGACGATAATGGCACATCAGTGTTCCATGGCTGCGCTGGGGATGGTAGTACTCGCCGCGCCCGAAACCGTAGTCGATCAGCACTATGGCTCCCCGCTCCAAAATATTCGCGAGGCTGGCCATAAACCCCCGTGTGGCTAAACTGATTTCGCTGACGTATTCATCCACATCGTCGCCGATATTGCCGTTGCCGGATGCAATCCTGGGAGTCAATTCGCGCGCAGCCTCGAAAAGCTCTCCTTCCCCGAGCGGGCGTTCGCTCCACCTGAATTCATCGCCACTCGGTACACTCGACGTCACACCGCGCTCGAATAGACCGGCATTGCGCCACGCCACCAGATGTACCGGCATTGCATCAAGGACCTCATTGGCCAGTATCAGCCCATTAAACTTGGCAGGCAAACGTTTCAGCCATACAACCCGCAACAAGAGATGTGGCGCGTATCGTTCAAATAATTGACGTTGCCGCTGTTGCAGCTCCGCACTGACCTCAAGAATAAAATACAGCCTTGGCAAGCGACCAAGTCTTTCCAGCTCGAGCAGCAAATCGAGCGCGAGCTTGCCGGTACCTGCTCCGAATTCCAGAATATCGCCACCGCCATCCGCGAGTTCCAGCACTTGCACTGCCTGTCGTGCCACCGCCCGGCCGAACAGCGGTGAGATTTCCGGCGCGGTAACAAAATCCCCTTCCTGGCCGAACTTAGCTGCGCCGCCGCTGTAGTAACCCAATCCCGGCGCGTATAACGCCAACTTCATATAATGTGCAAACGAAATCCAGCCCCCAGCGACAGTAAGCTCAGCATCAATGAGTTCCTTTACGGCGCGGCTATGCTGAAGGGCTGCTTCGCTCGGAACAGGTAGTGGCGGTAGTGGCTGCATTGGCGCTGTGTTAAATTAATGATTGTTGCGCAAGTGTACAGGGACAAGTGTAGGGGAGATACCGATGCAAGGAAAAGTGATACTCATCACCGGCGGAGCTAAGCGGGTAGGTGCCGCGACCTGCCGCAGGCTGCACGCGCGGGGCGCTGATCTGCTCGTGCATTATCGGACATCAGCGGGAGAAGCACAGGCATTGCAGGCTGAACTGAATCAAATCCGTCCCGGCTCGGTGGCACTGGCGCAAGCCGATCTGCTCGATATCGCGCGGCTACCCGGCCTCATTGACGAAACCGTGACTCATTTTGGAAAACTCGATGCCCTGGTCAATAATGCCTCCAGTTTTTTCCCCACACCGCTGGGAGAAATCACGGAAAAGATGTGGGACGACCTCATCGGCAGCAACCTGAAGGCCCCTCTGTTCCTGTCTCAGGCAGCAGCGCCAGAACTCAGAAAACAGCATGGCTGCATCGTCAATATCGTCGATATCCACGCAGAGTGGCCGCTGAAAAGATACGTGGTATACAACGCCGCCAAAGGCGGCCTAGCGGCGCTTACCCGATCACTGGCCCAGGAGCTGGGGCCGGAAATCCGCGTAAACGGCATCTCACCCGGTCCCATTCTGTGGCCGGAAAATGGCGAATGGAAGGAGGAAGCAGCACGCGAGCATATTATCGAGAGGACGCTCCTGAAACGCACAGGCGAACCCGATGACATCGCCAGAACGGTGGCTTTCCTGATTGCCGATGCACCGTATATCACCGGTCAGATCATCGCGGTGGATGGTGGACGCAGCGTGAATTTATAGTCAGAACCGTGAATGCTAAAATGAAAATAAAATAGGGTGAGGTTGGGGTAACGAAAGAATGTCAATGTTTACCCTGGCCTACACTTCATTCCATCAACTTTTTCTTCAGTATCTCATTCACCTGTGCCGGATTGGCCTTGCCTTTGGCGGCCTTCATTATCTGGCCAACCAAGGCATTAAAGGCTTTCTCCTTGCCGGCTTTGAATTCTTCGACGGATTTCGTATTCGCGGCGATCACTTCGCCGACCAATTTTTCCAGTTCGCCTGAGTCGGAGATCTGCTTCAAGCCCTGCGATTCGATGATCTGGTCGGCGAGATTCGTACCCAACCCCGGATCGCGGCGCTTCCAGGTCACCGGTTGCGCGCTCACCTTGACCCACATCTGTTTGAATACCTCCTTCGCAATCTTACCGGAGATAGTGCCATCCTTGATACGCGCCAGAAGCTGTGCAAGTTGCTCCGGAGATAGCGGGCAACTATCAAAAAATTTTCCTTCGTCATTCAGATAGGCGGAGATATCGCCCATTACCCAGTTTGCGCAAAGCTTAGGGTCGGAAGGGAGCTTTTCGATAACCGCTTGGTAGTACTCCGCAATTTCTCGATCACCGGTCAGAGTCGCCGCGTCATAGATGGAAAGTCCATAGTCACGCTCAAGGCGGGCTCGCATTTGCTGCGGCAATTCGGGTAACTCACGCCGCACTTCCGCAATCCAGTCTTCCCCGATCTCCAGTGGCAACAAATCCGGATCAGGGAAGTAACGGTAATCCTGCGCGTCTTCCTTGCTGCGCATGGCACGGGTTTCATCCTTATCCGAATCGTAGAGCCGGGTTTGCTGTTGTATAGTTCCGCCATCTTCAAGGATTTCGACTTGACGTCTGGCCTCGTAATCAATCGCTTTCTCAAGAAACCGGAACGAGTTGAGGTTTTTTATCTCGCAGCGGGTGCCGAGTTTGTCCGATCCCTGGGGACGAACGGATACATTGGCATCGCACCGGAACGACCCTTCCTGCATGTTGCCGTCGCAGATGCCGATCCAGCGCACCAGCGAATGCAGTGTTTTGGCATACACCACCGCTTCCGCGCTGCTGCGCATATCCGGCTCGGAAACGATCTCCAGCAGGGGTGTACCGGCACGGTTCAGATCGATGCCGGTCATGCCATGAAAATCCTCATGGAGTGACTTGCCCGCATCCTCTTCCAGATGCGCACGGGTGAGACGAATGACTCTTTCAACCTCGCCAGATTGAATCGTGACACTGCCGCCTTCAACCACCGGCAGTTCATACTGGCTGATCTGGTAGCCTTTGGGCAAATCGGGATAGAAATAATTCTTCCGGGCAAAAATTGAGGGTGAATTGATTTTGCCACCCACCGCCAGGCCCAGTTTGATCGCCCGCTCCACCGCGCCGCGATTCAATACCGGCAGCACACCCGGCAACGCGAGATCGACCGCGCAAGCCTCGGTGTTGGGCGCCGCGCCAAATTCAGTCGAGGCGCCGGAGAATATTTTTGATTGGGTCGAGAGCTGGGTATGCACTTCAAGACCGACAACGATTTCCCATTGCATTGCGAGTATCCTTTTCTTATCCAACAACTCTAACCCCGACACCCGGAGAAAACTGGAACAATCATCGGATTATTCGCGGGGTCTGGGGTGACAGATCAAGCCTATAGCGGAATGGGCATCCGAATATGCCAGTCGGTTGCCCGCTGGTATTGATGAGCCACATTCAGCATTTGCGCTTCCGCAAAATAATTACCGATAATATGCAATCCCACCGGCCTGTTTTTGTTGCCAAAACCCGCAGGAATGGACATGGCCGGCAACCCGGCGAGGTTAACCGCGATGGTGTAGGCATCGGACAAATACATTTGTACCGGATCGCTGCTTTTCTCTCCCAGATTGAACGCGACCGTGGGTGAAGTCGGCCCCATGATAATGTCGCATTGTTTGAATGCCTCGATAAAATCCTGTGCGATCAGACGGCGCAGTTTCTGTGCCTGAATGTAGTATGCGTCGTAATACCCGTGCGATAGCACGTAAGTGCCAATCAGAATGCGGCGCTTCACTTCCGCGCCGAAACCCTGGGCGCGGCTTTTACGGTACATGTCGTCGAGGTCGATATATTCCGGAGCGCGGTAACCGTAACGCACGCCGTCGAAACGAGAGAGGTTACTCGACGCCTCCGCCGGGGCCAATACGTAATAAACTGGCACTGAAAGTTTCGTGGCGGGCAGCGACACTTCCACCGTTTTGGCACCCAGTTTGCGGTATTCCGCGATAGCCGCTTCCACAGCACGCGCCACGTCATCGTTTATTTCCTTGACGAAGTATTCCTTCGGCAGACCGATACGCAGGCCCTCCAGCGGCTTTTCCAGATCGCGCGCGTAGTCTTCGGGTTCACGCTGTAGGCTGGTTGAATCACGCGCATCGAATCCTGCCATGACGTTCAGCATCAATGCCAGATCTTCCGCTGATTTCGCCATTGGCCCACCCTGGTCGAGGCTGGAAGCAAACGCGATCATGCCGTAGCGCGATACTAGTCCGTAAGTGGGCTTGATGCCTGAAATTCCGCATAGCGCTGCCGGCTGACGGATCGAGCCGCCCGTATCGGTACCGGTCGCGGCGGGAGCCATGCGCGCGGAGACCGCACAGGCGGAACCCCCCGAACTGCCACCCGGTACAGCCGTAATGTCCCATGGATTTTTTACCGGCCCATAAAAGGAAGTTTCGTTGCTCGACCCCATGGCGAACTCATCCATATTGGTTTTGCCGATATTTACCGCCCCGGCCGCATTGAAACGCTCGATCACATGAGCATCGTAAGGCGAAATAAAGTTCGACAGCATCTTCGATCCACAGGTGGTCACCCATCCCTTGGTACAGAAAATATCCTTCTGGGCGATAGGAATGCCGGTCAATGGGTGCGCCTGACCGGCCGCGATCATGGCATCGGCGGCTCGTGCCTGGGCAAGGCTTGTCTCTTCATCGATCGTAATGAAAGCGTTGTAGTCCGGATTCAGTGACTTCGAGCGCCCAAGAAACTCGGCGGTCAGTTCAGCGCTGGAAATTTTTTTTGCCGCAAGCAAGGCGGAAAGTTGCGTAAGACCGAAGTTCAACATGGTATTTTTGGAACGAAGCAGATCATGGAAAGATGACAGGAGGGTTCCGGGGTATGCTAAAAGGGCCTCCGAATAAATCCTCCGTGAAGCGCGGTCGCTGGCAATCCCGGAGACTTGTTCAGAATCACTCGATGACTTTCGGCACCAGGTAAAGCCCTGCCTCGACCTTGGGCGCTATTGATTGAAACAATTCACGCTGATCGATCTCAGTCACCACATCCGCGCGGAGGCGCTGCATAACATCCTGAGCGTGAGACACAGGTTTTATCGCAGACGTATTCACTGCCTGCATTTCCTGGATCAGACCGAAGATATCCGATAATTGCGCCAGCGCAGTACGTGCCTCATCCTCACTCACCTCAATGCGGGCCAAGTTTGCGACGCGTTTTACATCATCCAGAGACAGTGACATTACCGCCAAAACCCTTATATTCAAATAGCTAATAGAGTATCATAGCCGACCTGACCGACGCATTCTTTTCGCGCGCTTTTTATCACTGTCATCTCCAACGGATTTCGTTTACATGCTTAATTTTATAAACAACAACATACTGAAGGGCTATTTTTCTACTGACATGGCGATTGATCTGGGTACCGCCAATACCCTGATTTACGTTCGTGGTCAGGGCATCGTGCTCAACGAGCCCTCGGTGGTAGCAATACGTCAGGATGGCGGTCCCAACGGCAAGAAAATAATTCAGCAGGTAGGACTGGCGGCCAAGCAGATGCTGGGACGCACACCCGGCAATATCACTGCGATCCGCCCCATGAAGGATGGCGTAATTGCCGATTTCACCGTTACCGAACAGATGCTGAAGCACTTTATCAAGAAGGTAAACCCGCCTCGACTGTTTTCCGCCAATCCACGCATTGTCATTTGCGTTCCTTTCGGCTCCACCCAAGTGGAGCGCCGCGCCATCCGCGAAGCGGCTTATGGTGCCGGTGCGCGCAAGGTGGAATTGATCGAAGAACCGATGGCTGCCGCTATCGGTGCCAACTTGCCGGTCGAGGAGGCCACCGGCTCGATGGTGGTCGATATTGGCGGCGGCACTACGGAAGTGGGTGTGATATCACTCGGCGGCATCGTTTATTCGAACTCGGTACGCGTTGGAGGCGACAAGTTCGACGAGGCTATTATCAATTACATTCGCCGCAACTATGGCATGCTGATCGGTGAAGTCACCGCCGAATTGATCAAAAAAGAGATTGGCTCCGCCTTCCCAGGATCGGAAGTACGTGAAATGGAGGTCAAGGGACGCAATCTTGCGGAAGGGATTCCACGCAGCTTTGCCATTTCCAGCAACGAAATCCTTGAAGCACTGACTGATCCCCTGAATAGTATCGTCAGTGCAGTCAAATCCGCGCTGGAACACACGCTGCCCGAACTCGGAGCGGACATCGCCGAAAAAGGCATGGTACTAACCGGCGGTGGCGCATTGCTGCGTGATATCGATCGCCTGCTGATGGAAGAAACCGGCTTGTCGGTAATCATTGCGGAAGACCCGCTTACCTGCGTCGTGCGCGGATCGGGTGTCGCGCTGGAGAATATGGACCATTTGGTCGGTATATTTGCCAGTGATTAAATGGGTTGGCGCATCCCCCTCAACCCCTGGCAGAATGCACTCTGTATTTGGGAACCCCCGAAACTGAGACGTAATGGAAACGGCCCCGCAGTTTTTCAGGCAAGGCCCCAGTTTGCTGGCTCGACTGGGGTTTTTTGTATTGCTGTCCTTGCTGCTGATGGCAGCTGATACCCGGTTTAAATATCTCTCCGAAATTCGCCAGGCGTTCAGCGTAGTGATTTATCCATTACAAAAACTGGCCAATGTACCCGCAACAATCTATGACACGGGCACGGAATTTTTCGTCAGTCAGCATCTGACAGACGAAAACGAATATCTCAAGCAGCGGTACCTTGCCGACCGTGGACAACTCCAGCAACTACAGGCACTGGAGGCCGAGAACACACAGCTGCGTAAACTGCTGGAAGCCGCACAACGTATGGAAAGTAAAGCTGTCATGGCTGAAATTCTGCACGTCCCGCGCGATCCATTCAACCGCAAGGTCATACTTGATAAAGGCAGTCAGAGCGGTATTCAGCCAGGCCAGGTAGTGGTGGACGATGCAGGCGTGGTGGGACAGATTACTCGCAACTCTCCATGGTTGTCCGAAGTCACGCTCATTACCGATAAGGATCACTCAGTCCCGGTGCAGATCGTCCGTAACGGCTTACGCTCGGTGGTATCCGGCACAGGCAAGGATGGAACGCTGGAACTGCGTTATGTAGCGGTCAACACCGATATCGAAGAGGGCGATATGCTGGTGACTTCCGGTATAGATGGTGTTTATCCGCCCGGTCTTCCCGTGGCGGTAGTATCAAAAATCGAGCGCAATCCGACTTATATCTTTGCACGTGTTATCTGCACACCCGCCGCTGGAGTGGGCCGTCACCGGCAACTACTGATATTGTCTGCGATGACACCCGCTATGGAAAATCCGGTGGACGTATTCGAAACCAAGCCCAAACTCGAGGGCAAGAAGAGGGAAAAAGTTGGCATTCGCTGACCATCCCAGGCAGGAAATTCTGCGGCCTGTCAAAGGCTCATTCATCTTCCTCAGCTTGATAGCAGCGCTGCTGCTGAATCTGTTACCGCTCAAGGATGCACTACTGACGCTATGGCCTGATTTTACCGCACTGACGATACTTTACTGGTGTATCAATCAACCGCAGCGGGTTGGCATGAGTACCGCTTTTGGCATGGGCCTGTTAATGGATATCGGCAATGCCGGGACACTCGGCCAGCATGCCCTGGCATACAGCATCATGGCTTTTGCCGCGTTGCTATTCCAGCGGCGCTTGTATAATTTTGGTCTGCTGAAGCAGGCCCCCCAGATGGGCCTGATATTGCTCATGGGGCAATCTGTCATGCTTCTGACCTGGCTACTGGATGGGGCGGATTTTCCCGGTTGGAATTTTTTTCTTGCCAGCGCTACCGGCACCGCATTGTGGCCGCTGCTCTCCTCGTTATTGAGAATACCCCAGAGGCCCAAGTCTGATTCCAATATGTTATGAAGCGAACGGTAGAGCTTCGTAATCACCCCCGTGAACTGCATCATTTCCGGGTACGGCTTGCCATTGGCGCCGTGTTCGTGCTGCTGCTGTTCCTTCTGCTATTTTCCCGATTCTTTTACTTGCAGGTATCGCAGCGCGACCACTATCACACTCTGGCGGAAGCCAACCGGATATCCATCGCACCTATCGTCCCTAACAGGGGGTTGATTTTCGACCGTAATGGCGAGGTATTAGCACATAACTACTCAGCCTATACGCTCGAGATCGTGCCAAGCAAGGTGACCGATCTGGAAGTTCTTATCAATGAACTATCCACCGTAATCGAGATAGCAGCGAGAGACCGCAAGCGGTTCAAGAAACTGATGGACGAAAGCAAGCGGTTTGAAAGCCTGCCCATTCGGACTCGTTTATCGGATGTGGAAGTCGCGCGCTTCGCCGCCAACCGCTATCGTTTTCCGGGAGTGGAAATTAAAGCGCGCTTGTTCCGCCAGTATCCAAAAGGGGAAATTGCGTCACATGTGGTGGGTTATATTGGCCGCATCAACGACAAAAATCTGGAGCAACTGGAGGCTAACGAAAATCTGGCTAACTATCGCGGCTCGCTGTATATGGGCAAAATCGGCATCGAACAAAGCTACGAGAAGGAACTGCACGGTATTACCGGCTTCGAGGAAATGGAAACCGACGCGGCTGGCCGGGTAATAAGGGTAATATCCCGTACCCCGCCAATCTCGGGCAATAATCTGACGTTATCGCTCGATATCAAGTTGCAGGAAGTTGCGGAAAAAGCATTTGGAAACCGGCGCGGCGCGCTGGTAGCGATTGATCCCGCCACTGGCGATGTACTGGCGTTCGTCAGCAAGCCGGGCTTCGATCCCAATCTGTTTGTCGATGGTATCGACTCCGAGAACTGGGATTTACTGAATAACTCCATCGACAGGCCGCTGAACAACCGGGCTTTGCGCGGATTGTATCCCCCAGGTTCCACGTTCAAGCCATTCATGGCGCTGGCCGGCCTGGAGCTGAAGAAACGCACACCCCAGCAAGGAATCAGTGATCCCGGATACTTCAGCCTGCCTGGCAGCACCCACCGCTTCCGTGACTGGAAGGCGGGTGGCCATGGCTATGTGGATCTGCACAAATCTCTGGTCGTGTCGTGTGACACCTATTATTACGGACTTGCCAATGACCTCGGTATAGACAACATTTTCAATTTTACCGGTCAGTTCGGGCTCGGGAAGAAAACCGGGATCGATATCGATGGCGAAGCCAGTGGACTATTGCCCTCGCAAGAATGGAAAATGAAACGATACAAGCAGAAATGGTACGCGGGTGACACTATTTCCGTAGGTATCGGCCAAGGCTACAATCTGACCACCCCCCTGCAACTGGCTTTCGCGACTGCGATCCTCGCCAGCAAGGGTACCGCCTTCCGTCCTCATCTGGTAAAGCAGGTTCACAATAACAAGAATGGAGAGGTCCGGGAAATCGTCACGCAACCTCTATACACCCTCAACCTCAATCCCGCTAATCTGACGCACGTTCAAAACGCGCTGATAGCGGTGACCCGGCCCGGTGGCACCGCGGCACTCGCCGGCGCGGATGCCGCCTATACCTTTGCGGGGAAGACGGGTACATCGCAAGTGGTCGGCATGAAACAAGGGGAGAAATATGTGGAAAGCAAGGTTCAGGAACGCCATCGCGACCATGCGCTGTTCGTTGCCTACGCGCCCACGGAAAACCCCAGAATAGCGCTGGCGGTGCTGGTGGAAAACGGCGGTCACGGCGGCGCTACCGCCGCACCAGTCGCCAGGCTGGTAATGGATTACCATCTGCTCGGCAAGTTGCCGGAAGAAGCCGCGGCAAAGACCATTCCCGAAGATGAGGAAGGCGCGCATGATTAAGCCATTGCGCTTATGGCACTACCTCACGCGCTATGTGGATGGTTTCTTGCTGAGCGGGATTCTGCTGCTGATGCTGACTGGCCTCGCCACGCTGTATAGCGCCACCGACGCGAACCTGAGTCGCGTCACTAATCAGGCGATCAACATGCTGGTGGCGCTTGGCATCATGTGGCTGATCGCGAATATTCCGTTGCAGCATATCATGCGTATCGCTCTCCCGATATACATAGCCGGTCTTTTCCTGTTGCTTGGCGTGGCGCTATTCGGTGAAATCAACAACGGTGCGCGGCGCTGGCTGAACATTGGTGTGACGCGTATCCAGCCTTCCGAATTGATGAAAATAGCGGTGCCGCTGATGATGGCGTGGTATTTTGACAAACATGAAGCCACCCTGCGGCTGAGGGATTACGCGGTCGCTACGTTGCTGCTGCTGATCCCGGTCGTGATGATCATGCGTCAACCAGATCTGGGTACCGCATTGCTGATCGCCTCCAGCGGTTTCTACGTTCTGTTCCTGACCGGGTTGTCGTGGCGCATTATGGCCGCCCTGGTGATCGCCGGCGCCGGGAGTCTGCCAATCCTTTGGTCAATGATGCACGATTACCAGCGCCGGCGTGTCATGACACTGCTCGATCCGACGCAGGATGCGCTGGGAGCCGGCTACCATACCATCCAGTCCACCATTGCCATAGGATCCGGGGGTGTCCTTGGCAAAGGCTGGCAGAACGGAACTCAGACCCATCTCGATTTTCTCCCCGAGAAAAGTACCGATTTCATCTTCGCGGTATTCTCGGAGGAATTCGGCCTGATCGGTAATTCATTGCTGTTGCTGCTATATCTATTGGTAATAGGGCGCGGCATGATTATTGCCGCCAATGCCCCGACCCAGTTTACGCGTCTTATCGCCGGCTCGATCACGCTGACTTTCTTCACGTATATTTTCGTCAATATCGGGATGGTTATCGGTATTCTGCCCGTGGTGGGCGTACCGCTGCCGCTGATCAGCTACGGCGGCACGTCAATGGTGACAATGTTACTGGGATTTGGTATTTTGATGAGCATACAGACGCATCCTAAGCTGGTGAAAACGTGAGGAATAGCGATTCGGGATCAAGAAGCGTGTCGTTCACTATTCTGGCAGTCCGCCGGATTTAAAGAATCAAAGCAAAAAAATGACGGGTCAAGAACAGATTTTGAGGATTATCGCGGTAGCCATGATCGTTTTCATTGCGGGCTGCAGCAGTGCCTTGAAACGTGATACCGTGGAAAAAACACCTTCCGCCACCTCGGCAAAACCGGGTGTTGCGGCAAGAAAGGGCGGTTATTATCTGGATGACGGCCCCGGCGACAATCCACCAGCCGACCTGGCTTCCATTCCCGACGCCATTCCGCGGGATGAACCTCTGCGCCCAGCCAACATGCGGCCTTACGTGGCACTGGGGAAATCCTACACGCCGATGACCACCCGGGAATCGTACCGGAAACGCGGGGTGGCGTCCTGGTATGGCCGCCGTTACCACGGACAGAAAACAGCATCCGGCGAAGTCTACGATATGTACACCATGACTGCCGCTCACCCCACGTTGCCGTTACCCAGCTACGCCCGCGTCACCAACATCCAGAGCGGAAAATCCGTGATCGTGCGCATCAATGACCGTGGACCGTTTCATTCTGATCGCCTGATCGATCTTTCCTATACTGCGGCTCACAAACTCGGCGTGCTGGATGGTGGTAGCGCCTGGGTGGAAGTGGAAAGCATCCTTCCCAACACGGAATCCATTGCGCGGATTACGCCAGCACCCGCTGATGCGCTGGTACCGGTCACTGTTCGGGAGAAAACATCTCCTCAACTTTCATTTGTTACAGAGAGACGAAATAGCGAAACCAAACCCGATCTACCGGGAGCAAGCCCCGTACCCGCCTATGAGGAGATATCTGCTTCCGATACCGCCCCAGGCGCTGCCACTAACGATGCAAGCGGGATCTATCTGCAATTGGGCGCATTCAGCGCTTACGATAATGCGGATAATTTCCTCGCGCACATGCGCGCAGAGCTTCCTTCCTTGACCAACATACTGGGCATCATTGCGAAAGATGGCTTGTTCAAAGTCCATGCCGGCCCTTATTCTGATCAACTGCTAGCCAGGCAGGCGGCCGATAAAATCGCCCAGGCGCTTTCCATCAAACCGATGCTGCTGGTACGATAAATTCCCATGTGCGACTCATCTGTTTCATGAGCCACCCCGAAACATAAATCTATCCGCCCTTACATTCTTCGCATCATTCAACCCGCACGTGCGCTGAGCCGCTCGAATATAGTCAACCTGGATTGGATAGGACTCACCCCGACTATAGACAACACCCCGGAACAATAAGATCGATCCGGTCTATTGGCCTGCACGACATAATCATGATGGATCCGAAGGAAGGCAGTTCTCCACATTATCGGCACCAGGAACTTATGCGATAGATGAAACGATAGAATTTGCACCAACCTTGATTTTTTAGAAGAAGTCTTCTTTAATAATAATTATTGGCTCCTCAGTTCCTGCCAACGAATAGCAGGGTGTAATTGATGTTGCATTGACTTTGATATAAAAGCAGATTCCGTCAAGATCCAGGTAGAACCTGTCGGTTTTCTCTCACGGTGAGCGGGGTAGCTTGATGTTATTAGCAAAGCTCGAATACTGGGTGCCACTCCTCCACACTGTTCGAACCTATCGCATCGACTGGCTGCGCCCTGACTTTGTAGCGGGAATGTCGGTGGCGGCAATCCAGATACCTACCGCCATCGCCTATGCGCAGCTGGCTGGTTTCGGACCTGAGGTGGGGCTTTATGCAAGCATGCTGCCGTTAGTCGCCTACGCATTGTTTGGCAGCTCGCGGCAACTGATCGTCGGTCCGGATGCCGCGACTTGCGCCATCGTAGCAGCGGTACTGGTGCCGCTCGCCGCAGGCGATCCGGGCAAATATGCTCTCTTCTCTGCTATTTTAGGACTACTGGTAGGCGGGCTCTGCATTCTGGGTGGCATAACGCGGCTGGGTTTCCTTGCGGACTTCCTGTCACGACCCGTTCTGACCGGCTTAATGAACGGAATCGCTTTAAGTATTATCGTAGGCCAACTGGGAAAGGTTCTGGGGTTCTCCGCAGAGGCACACCGATTTTCTCTTATCATTCTGGAGTTTGCGTCCCGCTTGCGGGAAACGCACTTACCGACGCTGGCGCTCGGCGGTGGAGTTCTGGCGCTGATTCTGCTACTGGGGAAGAAGGCGCCGCGGGTACCGGGACCGCTTGCAGGTATTGTTTTGGGCGGACTGGCGGTTTATCTGCTGAACCTTGGTGCATACGACTTGAAACTAGTGGGATCAGTGCCTGCTGGTTTGCCGTCCTTATCACTGCCAGCAGCCGGTCTCGACGAAATTGAAGCACTCCTGAGCGGGGCGCTCGGTATAGCGGTCGTAAGCTTCTGTAGCGCAGTGCTGACAGCCCGTATTTTTGCAGCCAAAAACCACTATGTAATCGATGCCAACCGTGACCTTGTAGCACTCGGCGCTGCCAATGTCATGACTGGTCTGTCGCATGGATTTGTCATCAGCGGCGCTGACTCGCGCACTGCGGTAAATGACCTGGTGGGTGGCAAGACTCAGATAACGAGCCTGGTTGCCGCAGGGTGCACCGCATTGGTGTTGCTTTTTCTTACTGCGCCGCTGGCTTTTGTCCCTGTAGCGGCCCTGGGTGCGGTGTTGCTCGTTGCCGGCTTCAAGCTTCTGGACATCCGCAGCCTGCGGAAGGTCTATTCTCTCAGCCGATTCGAATTCTGGCATTCCATCGTGACCACTGTAGCTGTGATTGCACTGGGTATCGTGCCGGGCATTCTGCTGGCAATCAGCCTGGCCATAGCAAAGCTATTGCAGGCGGCTTCGCGCCCGAATGAAGCTATTATTGGCCGAGTACCGGGACTCGATGGTTACAACGAAATCACCGGGCAAGCGGGTGCAGAAACCCTCCCTGGCCTCCTCATATACCGGTTCGACGGGGCGCCGCTCTTTTTTAATGCCGATTACCTGAAGAGCCGCGTCCGCGCGCGGGTAAAAGAAGCGGGGCCTGATTTGCGCTGGTTTCTTTATGTGGCTGAACCGGCGAATTACCTGGATGTGACTGGCGCAGAGGCCCTGGAATCGCTGCGCGCGGAACTGGCAGAGCATGGGATTACATTTGCTATCGCCCGTCCGCGCGGTCGGTTCCTGAGCATGCTGAAACGATCCGGCCTGACTGACCGGATCGGCAGCAATCACATCTTTCCCTCAATCCGGAGCGCAGTACAAGCTTTTCTCAATAGTAGTCCCGTTGCAGCAGCACCTACTTCCACCTCGTCATCAACCTGAATGAAAGGAATTGTCATGGACAAGAAAACGAAGAAGGACAAAAAACAAGCGCAAGCTGTAGTCAGCGAGCCAGGCAGCACGACAAAAAAGATCAAGCTCAAGGAATATGAGCAGGAGATGTTCAAGCTTCACGCCGAATTGGTCAAGCTACAATTCTGGGCACAGCAAACCGGCGCACGGGTGATCGTAATATTCGAGGGGCGTGATGCCGCCGGCAAGGGCGGGGTTATCAAGCGAATCACTGAACGCGTGAATCCGCGCATATTTCGTACGGTAGCGCTGCCAGCGCCTACCGAGCGCGAAAAGACCCAGATGTACATGCAGCGCTACCTTGCACACTATCCCGCCGGGGGCGAGATAGTGATCTTTGATCGCAGCTGGTACAACCGGGCCGGCGTCGAGCGCGTAATGGGGTTCACCAGCGAAGAGAAGTGCAATCATTTTCTCAAGCTGGTTCCCGCATTCGAGAAGTATATCGTTGATGCTGGTATCATTTTGGTGAAGTATTGGTTTGAGGTGGGGATGGAAGAACAGACCCGGCGCTTCAAGCAGCGGATCAATGATCCACGTAAGCCTTGGAAGTTGTCGCCGATGGACCTGGAGGCACACCGCCGCTGGTACGATTACTCACGTGCGCGCGATGAGATGTTTGCCGCCACCGACAGTGAACATGCTCCCTGGTACGTGGTTAAATCGGACAACAAGCGGCGTGCACGGCTTAATTGCATTTCTCATCTGTTAAGCCTGATCCCCTACAAGGATTTACCGCGAAAGAAAATAAAATTGCCGCCGCGACAAAAATCGGATGGTTACCAGCCCTTGCAACATCCTTATCGCTATATACCTGAGAAATTCTAATGAGGTTCCAAGCAGGGCGGGGCGATGGGGTAGATTGAATTCCGAATATGCTTAAACTGTCGCGTTGTGACTTCATAAAAATATCAGTATAGTAAACCCGCTTTCTGATAATGGCTTAAGGGATAGTCTGCCAGCAAAGAGAGCGGTGAAAAATAAAAATAGCGGACAGCAAGCCGATAACCTATGATCAGAGAAGGAAAAAGTCTCGGTATGCGAGAAGCAAAAAAAAGAGCAACGCCGGGGCAGCGCCATTCCGCTGCACGTGATCGGTTTCCCTCTTAAACTGGGCTTGATATTGTCTTGAGCGAGGGGTCCACTTTATGAATATCCTTCCGTTAGAACGACGCACTCTCCATTCATATTCGCCGCACGGTACGTCGCTACTGCTGGCTGGCATGATTTTTACGCTTTTTACGGGGTGCAGCAAACCGCCACCCCCGGCCAGCAAGCCATCAGTAGAGGTAACCGCCGTCACTGTCGTGCCACAGGATACTCCGGTCGAGTTTGAATTCGTGGCACAAACGCAGAGTTCGCGCGAAGTTGAGATTCGCGCCCGGGTTGAGGGCTTCCTCGAAAAGCGTCTGTATACCGAAGGCGAAGTGGTAAAAGTGGGACAGAAAATGTTCCAGATGGACCGTAAACCATTTGAGGCTGCGCTGCAGTCGG
This sequence comes from Nitrosospira sp. Nsp13, assembly GCF_900101945.1. Taxonomy (NCBI): domain Bacteria; kingdom Pseudomonadati; phylum Pseudomonadota; class Betaproteobacteria; order Nitrosomonadales; family Nitrosomonadaceae; genus Nitrosospira; species Nitrosospira sp. Nsp13. The sequence goes on from NZ_FMVD01000004.1 coordinate 97,245, forward strand.
CCAAAGGTCAACTGGCACAACAACAGGCACGGCTGAGTGTGGCCAAAGCAACTCTCGCCCGGGTAAAGCCGTTGACTGAGAAAAATGCGCTCAGTAAAAAAGATCTTGACGACGCGGTGGGTAACGAGCAGGAGGCGCAAGCGGCGGTATTCGCGGCGCAAGGAGAAGTACAAACCGCAGAACTGAACCTGAGTTATACCACGCTCTCTTCCCCGCTTGCCGGACTTTCAAGCTTCGCCAAAAAGCAGGAGGGCAGCTTTCTGACCCCCGGTGAAGGCGGATTGCTGACCTATGTGGCGCAACTCGACCCGATATGGGTCAACTTCAGCATGTCGGAGAATGAATTGCTCAAGTTTCGCGATGAAGTCGCTAAAGGACGGCTCAAGTTTCCCCCTCTCAGTCTATTCGAAGTTGAGGTAAGTCTCGCGGACGGCTCGGTATTCCCGAATCTCGGACGCATCAGTTTTTCCGATCCATCGTTTTCCAAGGAAACGGGTACTTTCCTGATACGCACGGAGCTTGCCAATCCCAAAGGGGAGTTACGTCCGGGACAGTTCGTGCGGGCTCACGTCAAAGGTGCGGTGCGCCCCAACGGCATTCTGATACCGCAGCGTGCGGTGCTGCAAGGGGCGAAAGGCCATTACGTATGGATCATAGACAAGGATGGCAAGGCTGAAAAACGTGAAATTGAGGCGGGCGATTGGCAGGGTGATAACTGGTTCATCAGTCATGGTCTGAACGCCGGTGAGCGCGTCGTGGTAGACGGCGCGATCAGGGTTTCTCCGGGTGCCGCGCTCAAGATAGCAGACACGCCCACCACCGCACCCGCCAATACGGTGAAGAGCGCACCCGATGGAACACCCCACTCATCGCCGGAACAGGAAGAACCTCAAACTAAACCACCATCCCCCAGTGAGAAACCAGCAGATTAAGCGAGCTACTAGATGAGCATCTCGCACTATTGCATCGACCGGCCGATATTCGCATCGGTCATTTCGATCGTCATCACACTGGCGGGTGCGGTGGCATTGTACAACCTGCCGGTTGCGCAGTACCCGGACATCACGCCAGTACAGATTTCAGTTGCGGCTACCTACCCCGGCGCATCAGCCGAGGTAGCTGCACAAAATGTCGCCGCTCCGATCGAACAGCAGGTCAACGGCGCGGACAAGCTACTGTACATGTCGTCGACGAGTTCGTCGGCCGGCCTTATGACACTGTCCGCTTTTTTTGAGATTGATGTCGATCCATCGCTTGCGCAGGTGGATGTACAAAACCGTGTGAACCTGGCATTGCCGCAGCTACCTTCCTCGGTGCAAGCTCAAGGTGTCTCGGTGCAGAAGAAATCTTCTGCATTCATGATGGTTATTTCGATTTATTCGCCGGACGAGCGCTACGATCCGAGTTATATCGCAAATTATGCAAGTATTTATGTACTCGATGCGATAAAACGCATCCCCGGCGCTGGTCAGGCGTCCATCTTCGGCATGCCCGACTATGCGATGCGCATCTGGCTCAAGCCGGATCGCATGGCCGCATTGGGTGTTACCGCCACCGATGTACAGCAGGCGGTTGCCAATCAGAACGAACAGTTCGCTGTCGGCAGCATCGGTCAGTCACCCACCAAGGGTGCGGTCGAACAATCGTTCGCCATCACCACCGAAGGCCGTTTGAGCACGCCGGCCGAATTCGACAATATCATCATCCGTGCCTCCAGTGGAGGGGCTGCAATTGTAAGATTAAAAGATGTCGGCCACGCAGAGCTTGGCCAAAAAGATTACTCCCTGCGCACCACTCGCCAAGGCAAGCCCGCAACTGCGATTGCAGTCTACCAGCAGCCAGGCGCCAACGCGCTCGACGTTTCAAAGGCGGTGCGCTCGACACTGGAGGGGATGAAAAGCTCGTTCCCTCAAGGTATCGAGTATGAAATCATCATGGACACCACCGCATTCACGCGCGCATCGATCGAATCCGTGATCCATACTTTCTTCGAAGCACTGGTACTCGTTGTGATGGTGGTGTTCCTATTCCTGCAAAACTTGCGCGCAACCCTGATCCCGGTCATCGCGGTACCGATTTCCATCATAGGCACGGCGATCGGAATGACCGCATTGGGGTTCTCGATTAATATGCTGACGCTGTTTGGCATGGTGCTTGCAATCGGTATTGTCGTCGACGATGCGATTGTGGTCATTGAGGCGGTCGAACACAACATGGCCAAGTATGGCTTGTCGCCGCGTGACGCGGCCAGAAAAGCAATGGATGAAGTCGGGGGCGCACTGATCGCAATTGTTCTGGTATTGTGTGCCGTGTTCATTCCCGTTGCGTTCATTCCCGGCATTACCGGCCAACTCTACAAGCAATTCGCAATCACGATCGCGATTTCAGTGGTGCTATCCGGCATCGTGGCGCTGACACTGTCGCCTGCCCTCGCGGCGTTGCTACTCAAACCCGGTCACAACGAGAAGAATCTTTTTTTCAAATGGTTCGATGCCAAATTTGCACGCATGACAGACGGCTATGTTCACGGTGTGCGGTTTATGATTAAACGCGTCAGCCTGGCACTCATGCTGTTCGCCGGCATGCTTGTCATTGCCTTCGGGCTGATAAAGCACATTCCCGGTTCGTTTTTGCCACCGGAGGATCAAGGGTACTTACTTGGGGCGGTTATCATGCCTGACGCAGCGGGCCTCGACCGCACCAGCGACGTCAGTCGACACGCAACCGACTATTTCATGAAGAACCCGGCGACCAAATCCATTGTGGTCATAGATGGCTACAGCCTGCTCGACAGCCAGAATAAAAGCAACGCCGCGGTATTTTTTGTGGGTTTCAAGGATTTTAAAGAACGTTACTCCTCCGATAACATCCGCACGCAGAACGCGCAGGCTGTAATGGTAGACGCTTCCAAAAGCTTCTCAGGAGTCAGGGAGGGGCTTATTCTACCGATCAATCCGCCTTCGATCCCGGGGCTGGGCACAACCGGCGGCATGGAAATGTATATCCAGAGCAAAGGCGACGCCAATAGCGCACAGATCGCGGAGGTCGTGCAGAAATACCTGGCCAAGGCCAAGGAGCGCCCGGAACTGACCAAGGTCGCCTCTACTTATAACGCGTTCGCACAACAGTTACGCGTCGATGTGGATCGTGAAAAGGCGGAAACGCTGGGTGTGCCGGTACAGGATGTTTATACCGCAATGCAGACCATGTTCGGCTCACTCTACGTATCGCAATTCGCCAAATTCAGTCGCCTGTTTCAAGTGATTATCCAGGGGGCGCCTGCTTACCGCTTGACGCCAAAGGATATCGACCGTATCTATGTACGCAGCAGGGATGGCAGCATGGTGCCCCTCAGCGCAGTCGCCACGACGCACTTTATCACCGGACCGGATATGGTCACGCGCTTCAACAATTTTCCAGCGGTAAAAATCACGGCCGAGCCCGCGCCAGGCTTCAGTTCAGGACAGGCCATCGCGGCAATGGAAGAAACCGCGGCGGAGATTTTGCCGGTTGAATATGGCAGCGAATGGAGCGGCCAAACCTATGAGGAAAAGAAATCGGGCGGCGCCTCAGCGATTGTGTTCGTATTTGGCTTGATCATGGTATTCCTGATCCTCGCGGCACAATACGAGAAGTGGTCGTTGCCGCTGGGTGTGCTGACCGCGGTCCCATTCGCGCTGTTCGGAGCGTTGCTTGCGATCTTGCTACGCGGGCTCAATAATGATATTTATTTCCAGATCGGGCTGACGATGCTGGTCGCGCTTGCCGCCAAGAATGCGATCCTGATCTTCGAATATGCGGTGATGAACCGCGAAGCCGGTCAATCAGTCTATGATTCAGCCATCAACTCGGCGCGGGACCGGCTACGACCAATCGTGATGACATCGCTCGCCTTCATCCTGGGCTGCGTGCCGCTGGCGATCTCAATGGGCGTCTCCGCCAACAGCAAGCATTCAATTGGGACCGGAGTCATTGGCGGTATGCTGGGTGCCACGGTGATCGCGGTATTCTTCATCCCGATGTTCTACTGGGCGATTGAAACGCTGTCCGAAAAAATGGGTAGCAAGCGGAAGGCCACAGCTACAGGCAGCCCAGTTCCTGTAATGGCTCCTGAAGCCGTTCCAAAGAATACGAGTGAGGGAGATTGAATGCCGAATTCCGTCATTTCGCCTGCACGCCTGCTCTGCCTGACGCTGATGCTCATGCTTGGCGGCTGCATGTTTGGGCCCGATTACCGGCGTCCCGAGATTGACGCGCCCAAGGCATTCCGTTTCGACAACAAGCAAGTGCAGGATATCGCCGATACCATGTGGTGGGAGCAATTCCAGGATCCTGTCATGAACGATCTGATCAAGGCAGCTCTGGCGGAAAACAAGAACGTCGGTATCGCTGCGGCACGCATTATGGAGTTCCAGGGCCACTACGGCGCCACACGCTCGGAACTGTTTCCGCAGATCGGTGGACAGGTTGGCGCAAGGCACAATAAACTCAACTCGCTCACGCTTCCTCCTCCCCTTGCATCCAATACTACTCGATCATGGGAACTTTACACTGTGTCGATCAACGCAAGTTGGGAGCTGGATATCTGGGGCCGCATACGGCGACTGAGCGAGGCTGCGCGCGCACAACTGCTTGCTTCCGAAGAAGGTCGCCGTGCGACGATATTGACACTTGTCTCCTCGGTTGCATCGTCTTACATCAATCTGTTAGCGCTTGATCGGCAGCTCGAGATCGCAAAAAGGACGGCGGCCAGCCGTGCGCAATCGGTGGAGGTGTTCGAGCTGCGTTTTGCCGGCGGCGTCATTTCGCAGATGGAGCTTGCGCAAATCCAGTCGCAATACGAGGTGGCCGCGGCCGCGATCCCCCCACTTGAGTCCCAAATCGCGCAGCAGGAAAACGCACTCTCGGTGCTGCTCGGCCGCCCTCCCGGCCCGATTCCGCGCGGAAGGGAGCTCAAGGAGCTCAACCTCCCGGTAGTGTCGGCAGGGTTGCCTTCCGAGTTGCTCGTGCGCCGTCCTGACCTTCAGCAAGCCGAACAGAAACTGATCGCAGCCAACGCGGAAATTGGCGCGGCGCGTGCGCTCTATTTGCCGAGAATTTCCCTGACAGGTCTACTCGGCGTAGCAAGTAACCATCTCTCAGGCATGTTTTCCAGCCCTGCGCGCCTTGCGGCATTTGGTGTGGTGACTTCGATACCGATTTTTACGGCGGGCGGTATCGCTGGCCAGGTAAAGCAAGCTGAAGGACGGCATCAACAAGCGCTGTTGCAGTATGAGCAAGCGATCCTGGTCGCGTTTAAAGAAGTAGAGGATGCGCTCATATCCGTGCAGAAGACACGTGAGCAGCTCACCCCTCAGAGTCGCCGGGTCGACGCACTACGTGACTATAACGAGATGGCTCGATTGCGTTACGACGAAGGCTACACCAGCTACATCGAAGTGCTTGATTCCGAGCGCAGTCTGTTCGAGGCTGAAACCAGCTTCGCGCAAATTCAGGGCACGGTATTCGGTTCACTTATCAATCTCTACATGGTACTTGGCGGGGGATGGGTAGCCGAGGCCGACCAAGTATCGAAGCAAGCGGTGCCAGTCAACAATTGAAGAGCGTTTCAGAAAGTTCAGGATTCAGGATAATTCAACCGAGGAGGATTAGACCATGGATGAATCGACGGAAGAAAAGGGGGTCGTACTGGCTCTGCTGGAGAGATTCCAAACGCAAAGGCTTCCGCGAGCGCTTGCAATCAAAGAAAGAATTGATCAAGGTGGATTACTCGATGAGTTCGATATTACATTCCTTGAAACGATTTTTAGAGAATTCGCCAACATCAGGACGATGGTCGGCAAACATCCGGAATACGAACCCCTGGTTGGTCAAGTGATACACATGTACCATGAAATTACCGCCAAGGCGCTGGAAAACGAAAAGGCAAAGGGGGATTAACTGTAATTTCCCGCCGACCTTGCCATCCAATTAATCCAAGCCGCCTGTTTGACTAGGAACACAACCTACCACACGTTAAGGACGTGTTCTTTAACGTTGACGTATGATCATGTCAGCGGCAGGAAATTTATATTTGGTTCGCCCCGGGTACTGCTGAGCAGTGGTCATAGGCTACTCGGCGGCAGTTCCGCCTCCGCTTCCTTCGCCTCTCCATCAGCGATCCAGGCATTCGTCAGCGTGTAAGTTACCGCAAGAATGACCGGACCAATAAACAGACCAATGATGCCGAAGGTAAGGATGCCACCCAGCACGCCTATCAGAATCAGAAGTATCGGCAAATTGGCACCCCGTCTGATCAAGACAGGGCGCAAGACATTGTCCATCAAGCCGACAAGAATGGCCCACACCAGCAGTATGAAACCCCATGTTTGATCGCCTTGATAAAACAGCCAGATAACCCCGCCTAGTAATGGTATGCCCGGGCCTACCTGGATAATACAAAAGAACAGCATAATGGCAGTCAGCACACCGGCAAACGGCACCCCGGCAGTCCATAGGCCAAGGCCGCCCAGCGCCGACTGAGCAATGGCGGTGAAAACGATACCTAATGCGACGGCGCGAATGGATTGACCGGCGAGTTGAACCGCATCCTCACCGCGTGGACCAGCCAAGCGTCTGGCAAAGCGGGCGACACCGGCAACTGCTATTTCACCGCGGGCATAAAAAATAGCAGAAACTATTAAAGTGAGTAGCAGGTGAATAAACAGCATGGCCACACTATTCATCTGACTTAGCGCCCAGTTGGCAATTCTGCTGGCATAAGGCTGGATTTTGTCGGTAAGGCTGGCGGCACCCGCATTCGAGATGGCTTGCCATTCATTCCAGAGGCGCTCGCCCACTAGCGGAATGCCACGCAACCAGTCTGGTGGAACCGGCAAATGATAGTTCGGCAAGTTTCTTACCAGATTGGCCACGTTGACGGCATTATCAATGATCGTGCTGATCGCCATGGCTAAAGGCAGTCCAATAATCACTGCCATGGCCAATACCATTACTGCCACCGCTGGACCCCGCCGCCCACCCAAACGCCGCTGCACCATAATCATGATCGGCCACGTTGCCACGACTATCATGGTCGCCCAGATCGCCGCGGGCAAAAAGGGCTCCATCACCCACAGACTACCCGCGATTAGCAGGCTGATGACGAGCACGCTGAGCAAATTACTGGTAAGGTCGGGCCTCTTAATCAAAGAAATACTCCTGCAAGACGACTATATGCCATACGCACCAAGCTGAAAGATGTTCCATGACTACCGTATCATAGCTCTCTTGATAAAAAGTTGATATTCCTGATCGATCATCAGGAATATACCGTCCTTTCATTTTAAGCATAGCTCATATCCAGAAATCTTGTGTAAACAGAATGACCGAGAAACACCAAGTTTCATGCGTTGGCCGGTAGCGCCACGTCCGATTCCTTTTATTAACCCGGCAGTACCAAAGCTTGGACCTAAATCCGGCTGTTAACCATGCATCTTTCAGTTTAACACCATGTCCTGTAATAATTTTTTACATCACGGACCTGCACCTTTGTGGCGAGCCCTGCTATAAGGTGGGTTTAGGAAAAAACCCATGCCGGTCTGGCTTCATTTGCTGATAGCAAAATCTCCCGTCACTTGATAAAATCAAGATTCTTCTCCAACCAATTCAACTCACCACTACATTCAGGATCATTCATGACCGCCAAACATTTTTATCCCGCCAAAAAAGTCAGCACGTTCTATCCCCCCCAACGTGTTTTGATGGGGCCGGGACCGTCGGATACCCATCCCCGCGTATTATCCGCCATGGCCCGCCCGACACTGGGTCACCTTGATCCAGTGTTCACGGATATGATGGAAGAATTGAAGAGCCTGCTGCGTTATACCTTTCAGACCTCTAATTTACTGACCTTCCCAGTTTCTGGCCCAGGCTCTGTCGGGATGGAAATGTGTTTCGTCAACATGGTCAACCCTGGCGATAAGGTGATTGTGTGCCGCAACGGCGTATTTGGCGGGCGCATGATCGAGAACGTGCAACGCTGCGGCGGTATCGCAGTGGTGGTGGAAGACAAGTGGGGAGCCCCGGTTGATCCACAGAAAGTGGAAGATGCACTGAAACAGAATCCCGATACGAAGATCGTTGCTTTCGTTCATGCTGAAACATCCACCGGTGCGCTGTCGGACGCGAAATTACTATGCGAAATTGCGCATCGCCATAATTGCCTCACCATTGTGGATACCGTCACTTCACTGGCCGGTTCCCCCCTCAAGGTTGACGAGTGGAAGATCGACGCCATTTATTCCGGCAGCCAGAAATGCCTGTCATGTCCGCCAGGCTTATCGCCTGTAAGCTTTTCGGAGCGTGTGGTGGAACTGGTCAAAAATCGCAAGGGTAAAGTACAAAGCTGGTTTATGGATTTGAACCTGCTGCTCGGCTACTGGGGCACCACCCGCACTTACCATCACACTGCTCCCACCAATGCGCTCTATGCATTGCATGAGGCCCTGGTCATGCTGTATGAGGAAGGGCTGGAACATTCCTGGGCGCGTCATCAGCGTAACCACACGGCGCTGAAAGCGGGGCTGGAAACGCTCGGTATCGAGTATCTGGTGGAAGAGAAATCCCGCCTGCCCCAGCTCAATTCGGTCTACGTGCCGGACGGCATCGATGAGAAGGAAGTACGCCGCCGGTTGCTCGCAGATTATAGTCTGGAAATCGGTGCGGGGCTGGGCGACCTCGCCGGAAAGATCTGGCGTTTCGGTCTGATGGGCTACTCGAGCAAAATGGAAAACGTGATGCTATGCCTGAACGCGCTGGAAACGGTATTCTCTGACATGGGTAAGAAAATTGAATACGGTACAGCCGAGTCGGCGGCGCATTACGCTTATGCGGCCAATCCCCTGCCTCGGCAGGCCGCTCCGGTAAAAGCGGTAGCGGTGGCTTGATCAATAATACCAGGCCAGACAGACCCATTTCTCCCTCCCTACGCAATAAGAGGGAGAAATGTTGTCTGCTCCATTTGGCGTTACAATCCCAAGCGTTGCCAGATGGTAGTTGTCAACCCTGCTGAATTCAACGTATAAAAGTGCAATCCCGGCGCGCCCGCGCTAAGCAGCCTGTCGCATAAGTCGGTCACGACATCCAGCCCGAACGCGCGTATTGATGCACTGTCATCTCCATATCCTTCCAGTTTTTTCCTGATCCAGCGCGGGATCTCCGCACCGCAGGAATCCGAGAATCTCGCCAGCTGGGAGAATTTATTGATTGGCATGATACCGGGCACGATTGGAACGCCGATACCCATCTCTTCACACGCTTCAATGAAATTGAAGTAGGCATCGGCATTGTAGAAATACTGGGTGATAACGGAATCCGCTCCTGCCTCCACCTTGCGCTTGAAGTTCAGCAAGTCATCCTGTGCCGAGTCCGCCTGAGGATGACATTCCGGATATGAAGCCACTTCGATATGGAACGCATTACCAAATTCCTTACGGATGAAGCTCACCAGTTCATCTGCGTAGCGAAATTCTCCCCACTGCGCCATGCCTGAGGGCAAGTCGCCACGCAAGGCGACAATATGACGAATACCCCCGTCTCGATATTTTTGCAACATGGTACGAATATTCTCTCTGGTCGAGCCGATGCAGGAAAGATGGGGTGCGGCCGCATATCCTTCCGCCTGAATTTCCAGCACTGTTTCAAGGGTGCGGTCCCGGGTCGAACCTCCCGCGCCAAATGTCACCGAAAAAAACTTTGGGTTAAGTTGCGCCAATTGTTTGCGCGTAGCACGCAGCTTCTCTATCCCCTCCCGCGTTTGCGGTGGGAAAAACTCGAAACTGAAAGTGGGAGCGAATTTTTTTTGTGATTCCATTGTTTGTCAGTTGCGGCGATGCAAAGACATAGAGATGATAAAAGGTGAAAGATAGAGATTATCTATCCCTTATCAGCTCCGTACGCTTCATAACCCAGAAAACCGGATAAGCCCCTGCTTGCCAGCAGGGGCGCGAGCGCGATTTTGCCCTTAAAATCAATACCGGTACATTGCCGGCTTATAGGGTCCGCTTTTATCCAGATTCAAGTATTTTGCCTGTTCGTCAGTCAGTTCGGTAAGTCTGACCCCCAGCTTCTTGATGTGCAGTCGCGCCACCTTTTCATCCAGGTGCTTGGGCAGCACATAGACATTCTTTTGGTAGTTGGCGCCATTTTGCCAAAGCTCCATTTGTGCGAGTACTTGATTGGTGAATGAACTGGACATGACAAATGAAGGATGGCCGGTGGCGCAACCCAGATTCACCAGACGTCCCTGCGCCAACACGATAATACGCCGGCCTGTTGGGAAAATAACATGATCTACTTGCGGCTTGATGTTTTCCCATTGGTATTTCTGGACGGAGGCAATGTCTATTTCAGAATCGAAATGGCCGATGTTGCAAACGATGGCCTGGTCTTTCATTCTCAGCATGTGATCATGGGTAATGACGCGCAGATTGCCCGTGGCAGTAACGAAAATGTCAGCCTGATCGCAAACTTCGTCCATGGTGACGACACGATAACCTTCCATGGCGGCTTGCAGCGCGCAAATCGGATCAATCTCGGTAATCCATACGGTCGCTCCCAGACCACGCAGGGATTGAGCGCAGCCTTTACCCACATCCCCATAGCCACACACCAGCGCAATCTTGCCGGCAATCATTACATCGGTAGCACGCTTGATGCCATCCACCAGCGACTCACGGCAACCATAAAGATTGTCGAACTTGGACTTGGTGACCGAATCATTGACGTTGAATGCCGGAAATGGCAGTTCGCCTTTCTTTTGCATTTCGTACAAACGGTGAACGCCAGTAGTGGTTTCCTCCGTTACACCACGAATATTGGCGAGTCTGCTGGAATACCAGCCAGGCTGAGCATCCAGCCTTTTCCGGATTGCCGCGAACAATGCGTGTTCTTCTTCATTGGCGGGATTAGCGATGACCGACGGGTCTTTTTCCGCCCTGCTGCCGAGAATGATCAGCAGCGTTGCATCGCCACCATCGTCCAGAATCATATTGGGCGTACTGTTCACACTCGATTTCCCGTCACCAGACCATTCAAAGATACGGTGGGTATATTCCCAATAATCATCCAGCGACTCACCCTTGTAGGCAAACACCGGAATACCTTCCGCTGCGATCGCCGCCGCTGCATGATCCTGGGTGGAAAAAATATTGCACGAAGCCCAGCGCACTTCCGCACCCAACTTGATCAGGGTCTCGATCAGTACCGCCGTCTGAATAGTCATATGGAGGGAACCGGCAATACGCGCACCTGCCAGAGGTTTCGCATCGGCATATTCTTCACGTAGCGCCATCAGACCGGGCATTTCGGTTTCGGCGATGGCTATTTCCTTGCGCCCCCATCCCGCCAGGGACATGTCGGCGACTTTATAATCGGTAAATTCGCTATTGGTAAGCGTAGAAGCAGGTATAGGTGTAGATGAACTGAGCACAGCGTTCATGGAATAATCTCCTGAAAAATGAACGAGCGCCGTTATTGCGATCCTCCCCCGCCGAGCCTCACGGGACTCTGCCCGCTGCAGCGCTCCTCAACCGGGGAGGGATTTAAACTGACATGAACCTATTGCTTATGCTTCAACCGCTATCTCGATCCCCGCATCGGTGCGAAGTTGCGCGGCTTTGTCGGTAGCTTCCCAGGTGAATTCCGGTTCGTCCCGACCAAAGTGACCATAGGCAGCTGTTTTCTGGTAAATTGGCCGCAGCAGATTAAGCGTATGAATAATAGCACGCGGACGCAAATCGAAATGCCGCTCGATCAGCTTGACGATTCTATCGTCGGAAATTTTGCCGGTTCCGTAAGTATCAACCATCAGCGAAACCGGCCGCGCCACACCAATAGCATAGGCTATCTGGACTTCACACCTGCTGGCGATCCCTGCGGCAACGATGTTCTTGGCTACATAACGCCCGGCATAGGCCGCGGAGCGATCCACCTTGGAGGGATCCTTACCTGAGAAAGCGCCGCCGCCATGATGGGCCGTCCCACCATAGCTGTCCACGATAATCTTGCGGCCAGTCAATCCGCAGTCACCCATCGGCCCCCCCACGACGAAGCGGCCGGTAGGGTTGACCAGGTAACGGGTCTGACTATTCAGCATATTTTTCGGAAGTACCGGTTTAATGATTTCCTCGATGACCGCTTCACTCAGTTCCGCGTGGGGAATATCCGGATTGTGCTGGGTGGATATCACCACCGTTTCGATGCGTTGCGGCTTTCCGTTCAGATAGCGCACCGACACCTGCGATTTGGCATCCGGACGCAGCCATGGCAGGCGTCCATCTTTTCTCAGTTCTGCTTGCCGCTCCATCAGGCGATGAGCATAGTAAATCGGCATCGGCATCAGTTGCGGCGTCTCGTCGCATGCATAGCCAAACATCAGCCCCTGGTCGCCCGCCCCTTGATCCATTTCTTCTTCTTTGGTGCGATTTACCCCTTGCGCAATATCAGCGGACTGTTTGTTGAAGGCAGTCAATACAGCACAAGTATGATAGTCAAATCCGATATCGGAGCTGTTGTAACCGATACGCTTGACGGCCGCGCGCGCGACTTGCATATAGTCGACGTTGGCCTCGGTGGTAATTTCACCCGACATAACGATCAGACCCGTGCTGCACAGGGTCTCGCAAGCTACTCGGGCATTGGCATCCTGGGCCAGGATGGCATCCAGGATTGAGTCGGAAATCTGATCGGCCACCTTGTCGGGGTGACCTTCAGACACGGATTCGGAGGTAAAAAGATATTCACTCATATTGTCCAGCCGCATATAGTTTTATAAAGGGACTGTAGGATACCAAATTACGTGCATATTAAGAAGACAGACTATAGTACAACCCACGGGGCTGCTCTTCCCGCATATCCGCGCAATGTTGAACTTCTCTTTCGTACAGTATAGGTAGCCACGGTCCTTGCCAAGCTCAAATTGTATACTCGATCTTTCTCTTTCCGCATCCCCGCCGCGCAACACACCCACTCCGCTGACCGCGCTTCATCCTCAACCGGATTTATAGCGAAGGAATTGATAGTGCCAGCGCAGCAGCCGATTGACAGGGGTATCTTCCTGTAACAAACTCACGCTGGGGAATATATATTCGTTGGCTTTCCGCTGAGAATCGATGAATCGTCCAATGAAACCGGCGGCTTATTAATGAAACTCAAGTTTACTAAAATGCATGGGCTGGGCAATGATTTTGTCGTTATTGACGGGATAAATCAATCTCCATTTCTGAAGCCGGAGCAATTGCGGCTGCTCGCCGATCGTCATTTTGGCGTCGGCTGTGATCAGATTCTGTTGATAGAGGCTGCTGAAGGCGACGCTGATTTTCGCTATCGCATTTTCAATGCCGATGGCGGCGAGGTGGAACAATGCGGTAACGGTGCGCGCTGCTTCGTTCGCTATGTGCATGACCGGGGTTTGACAAATAAAAATGAAATTCGCGTGGAAACACATGGCGGCCTTATCGTTCCCCGGTTGGAGGCCAACGGCGAAGTTACCGTCAATATGGGCACACCGAGGTTTGAACCAGAGGAAATTCCCTTTATCGCCGAAAAACGCGCACTGACTTATCCACTCGATATCGGCGGCAGGCAGATAGAAATCAGCGCCGTTTCCATGGGTAATCCTCACGCAGTGCAATGGGTAGCAGACGTGGATCATGCTCCGGTATTGACTGAAGGTGTGCTGATTGAGCGCCATCCCCGTTTCCCCAGGCGGGTCAACGCCGGATATATGCAGGTGATAGATCGCGGTCATATCCGGTTACGGGTGTATGAGCGCGGTGCGGGTGAAACACTGGCTTGCGGCACAGGAGCTTGCGCCGCCGTGGTGACGGGTATTCAACGCGGGTTACTGGGATCAGCGGTTACAGTCAGTTTTCGTAGCGGCGATTTATTCATCCGCTGGGAAGGCGAAAATCAACCGGTCTGGATGACGGGTCCCGCTATTACCGTGTTTGACGGAGAGATCAATTTGGGGATCGCTGAATAAGTCGGTCGGAAGCGCGAGGATATATAGGGGTTCCTTAAAGTTTAACCAGGGGAAAACATGAAACTCAGCTCGGAAGAAGTCGCCCAATATCTACGGGAATACCCCCAATTTTTTGACGAGTATGCCGGCATGCTGGCGGATATTCAGGTTCCTTACGCGCATGACGGCAGAGCCATTCCCATCAGCGAGCGGCAAATCGTCGCACTACGGGATAAAAACCACATCCTGCAGAGCAAGTTGGGTGAATTGATCAGATTTGGCGAGGAAAATAGCGTCATCAATCAAAAAATGCATCGTCTCGCCGTCATGCTGCTTACTTTCACGTGTCTGAATGATTTACTACATCGACTGAATTTTAATCTACGGGAGGATTTCTCCATACCTCATATGGCGCTAAGATTATGGAATATAACCGCCGAAGATCCGGCGCTTCCGGAATTTACTCAAACGAGTGCTGATGTTCACATCGTGGTGGAGAGTCTGCTGCATCCTTATTGCGGTCCCCATGTACTGGATGAAATCAAAGATTGGTTCGGGGAAAGCGCTGTTCGCCTGCGCTCGTTTGCGATGATACCTCTGCGAGCGGAGCAAACCATCGGTCTGCTGGTAATGGGAAGCGAAGACCCCCAGCGCTTTTATCCGGAAATGGGAACTCTGTATCTGACACAGCTTGGGGAACTGGTAAGCGCCGCATTGGCCCGATACAGACCGGCTGGACAATTCTAGAAATCGAAAAAACGTATGAATATCCGAAAATAACGCGGACATAATGGCCCCTATGACGTCCGGAGATAATCAGGCTGCGCTAGCCGCCGCCTATCTTTCCCATCTTGTCAATGAACGGCGCTTGTCATCGCTCACTTGCGAAAGTTATGCGCGTGATATTGCCGTCCTGCTCAACTTCGCGCATGAAACATCGCTTGATCAATTGCGAATTCATCATATTCGCCGCTTTGTCGCGCAACGCCATGGAAAAGGATTTTCCGGAAAAAGTCTGGCCAGAATGCTATCAGCATGGCGTGGCTTTTACCGCTACCTGGCACGTGATTACGGCTATGCTTGCAATCCGTGCGCCGGGGTCCACGCCCCAAAATCGCCCCGAAGCTTGCCCCATACGCTTTCACCCGACGAGGCCGCGAAGCTACTGGACTTCCCTGTTGATAATGACTCCATGGCATTACGAGACAAGGCCATGTTCGAGCTGTGTTATTCCTCTGGACTCCGGCTGGCGGAGCTTACTGGCCTGCAGCCCAAGGATGTGAGTTTTTCCGACGGCACAGCGCGCGTTACCGGCAAAGGCGGCAAGATCCGTATAGTGCCCATAGGCAGCCAGGCGGCGCGCATCCTGCGCGAATGGCTAAAATTGCGCGAAGTGCTGATCAAACCCGGCGCGACCGCGCTATTCTTGTCGCGGTACGGAAGAAACATCAGTCCGCGATCCATCGGTCAGCGGTTAAAAATTCAGGCGGCGCGGCAGGGAATCGGCACCAATATTCATCCCCACGTTCTGCGGCATTCATTTGCCTCCCATCTGCTGCAGTCCAGCGGCGACTTGCGCGCAGTGCAGGAGATGCTGGGACACGCCAGCATCAGCACCACGCAAATTTATACCCATCTTGATTTCCAGCATTTGGCGAAAGTCTACGATGCGGCGCATCCGCGTGCCAGGAAGAAGAAGAAAGGTTGAACCTGGAGAGGTAGCGCGGATCCTGATAGTCTACCTAATTCATAGCGCTTAAACTGAGAAATGGCTTAAAAATGAGCGATCAACCGCCGGATTTAGGTATAATCTGCGCTCTCACTCATATTGCGCTAATACATGCCAGAATTTCGCGGTACCACCATACTTTCGGCGCGGCGCGGCACGCAAGTGGCGCTCGGAGGCGATGGCCAGGTAACCTTGGGCGCCATCGTAGCCAAGGCCAGCGCTCGCAAGGTGCGCAGACTCTACCATGACAAAATTCTTGCGGGATTTGCGGGTGGCACAGCCGACGCTTTTACCTTGTTCGAACGGTTTGAAGGCAAGCTTGAGAAACATCAGGGACACCTCATGCGTTCGGCGGTGGAACTGGCGAAGGATTGGCGCACTGACCGCATTTTACGCCGGCTGGAAGCAATGCTGGTTGTTGCGGATCCCGAAACCACACTGATCATTACGGGATCGGGTGATGTGATTGAGCCCGAGCTGGGGCTTGCTGCAATCGGCAGCGGAGGCTCTTACGCTCACTCCGCGGCGCGCGCGCTCCTGGAAAACACCAGCCTGACGCCGCTGGAAATCGTCAAGAAGTCGCTTACCATAGCGGGCGACTTGTGTATCTATACTAATCAGAACCATATAATCGAAGTTCTGGAGTAGTGTGCAAGCTCAACACAAACGGTGAGACGTAGTGAATACAAGGGTAGATACGGTATCTTTTACCGAACGCCTCCGGCGAAGCGTCCTTTACTCCCGTATATCCGCTTAAACCTGCTTCTCATCTTAGGTTTCACCTATCCCGCCACTTTATCACTGATACCCTGAAACCATGTCCCAACTGACTCCGCAGGAAATCGTCCATGAACTGGACAAGCACATTATCGGCCAAGATGCCGCCAAGCGCTCGGTGGCCATTGCGCTCAGAAATCGCTGGCGCAGGCAACAGGTAATGGATCCTCTACGGCAGGAAATCACGCCAAAAAATATCTTGATGATCGGTCCTACTGGAGTCGGCAAGACCGAGATCGCACGCCGTCTCGCGAAACTCGCCGATGCGCCATTCATCAAGGTGGAAGCCACCAAGTTCACTGAAGTCGGTTATGTAGGGCGCGATGTGGACTCCATCATTCGCGATCTGGTGGAATCCGCCATCAAGCAGTCCCGCGAACAGGAAACCCAGAAGATGAGGGCTCGCGCGGAAGACCATGCTGAAGAGCGTATCCTCGACGCGTTGCTGCCAGCGGCGAGAGAGATGGGCTCTCAAATGGAAGCGGATGAAGGCGACAATACCACCCGGCAGAAATTCCGCAAGAAACTGCGCGAAGGGGAACTCAACGACAAAGAAATTGAAATCGAAATTTCAGCGGCGCATGCCCACATGGAAATTTTTGCGCCACCGGGAATGGAAGAGCTGACCACGCAAATTCAAGGTATGTTCCAGAATCTGGGTGGGGAAAGAAAAAAAACCCGTAAGCTGAGAATCCGTGAGGCAATGAAACTTATTACCGATGAAGAAGCCTCCAAACTCGTCAATGATGAGGAATTGAAACTTCGCTCAGTGCAGAATGTTGAACAGAACGGTATTGTGTTCCTCGACGAAATCGACAAGATCACCAGCCGCTCGGAGACTTCCGGAGCGGATGTATCGCGCCAGGGCGTACAACGGGACCTGTTGCCGCTGGTGGAGGGCACCACGGTTTCCACGAAATACGGCATGATCAAAACTGATCATATCCTGTTCATCGCCAGCGGCGCATTCCATCTCGCCAAGCCTTCCGATCTGATTCCCGAATTGCAGGGCCGTTTCCCCATTCGCGTCGAACTGGCCAGTCTTAGCGCTCACGATTTTGTACAAATCCTCACCAATACCGACGCCTGTCTGACACGCCAATATGAGGCACTGCTGGAAACTGAGGGAATCAAGCTGGAATTTACACCCGATGCGGTTAAACGCCTGGCGGAAATCGCTTTTGCGGTTAACGAAAAAACCGAGAATATTGGCGCGAGACGTCTTTACACCGTGATGGAAAAACTTCTGGAAGACGTTTCCTTTGATGCCGAGAAACATAGCGGCGATACCGTCGTCATTGATGCCGCATACGTGGATGTACGACTCAATAGCCTATCCCAAAGCGAAGATTTAGCCCGCTACGTACTTTAACCCGGACGTTTCATAAATTCGGGATTTATTCAGTAGCTCTTGATCCTGGCTTCGCGCATCTCAGCCAAACAGCGCGCGCCAGGGTGTGATCTGTTACAATCCCAACCTGCGGCGTTTGCTCCAAGTCTTCACGCCGCCCACTCTGTTTTTCAAACTATATCCGTCTGCCTAAGACTGGCGCCTCGTTACCGGGGCGACAGGCCGATGTTACCCCAGGAGTTTTATGTCTTTCTCTATCTTCGGCCTGTCCGATGAAATCATTCGTGCCGTGACTGAATGCGGCTATACCGACCCAACCCCCATTCAGCTGCAAGCGATCCCCGCCGTGCTCGCTGGCGGCGACTTAATGGCCGGGGCTCAAACCGGCACTGGCAAAACCGCCGGCTTTACCTTGCCCATCCTGCATCGTTTGTCCGATAAAAGCGTAAAAGGACCATCCAGCGGCCGTCCGCCGATACGTGCACTCATTCTCGTTCCCACGCGCGAACTGGCGGCACAGGTGGAAGAAAGTATCCGGGAATACGGCAAATACTTGAAACTGAATTCGATGACGATGATCGGCGGGGTCAGTATTAATCCTCAGATTACTCGCCTGAAGAGCCGTGTGGACATTCTTGTAGCCACTCCGGGGCGCTTGCTGGATCATGTGCAGCAACGAACTGTCGACTTGTCACGTGTTGAAATCCTGGTACTGGATGAAGCGGACCGTATGCTCGACATGGGCTTCATTCGCGAAATCAGAAAAATACTCGCGCTACTGCCTAAACAGCGGCAGAGTCTGCTTTTCTCGGCAACTTTCTCCGACGAAATCCAGACGCTGGCTGCCAGTTTGCTGAACAAGCCGGTGAAAATTGAGGCGGCGCGCCGCAACGCCACTGCCGATAATGTAACGCATGCGGTCCATCCGGTAGACCGTGAAAGAAAGCGTGATCTGCTTGCCTATCTCATTAAGAAGCACCATTGGTCGCAGGTGCTCGTGTTTACCCGCACCAAGCATGGCGCCAACAAGCTGGCGGAGTATCTGATCAAAAGCGGTATCCCGTCACTTGCCATACATGGCAACAAAAGCCAATCGGCGCGCACCCGCGCACTGGCTGAATTCAAGACGGGTAGCCTGCAGGTGCTGGTGGCAACCGACATCGCGGCGCGTGGAATAGATATTTCCGAACTACCCCATGTGGTCAACTTCGAGTTGCCTAACGTGCCGGAGGATTACGTCCATCGCATCGGACGCACTGGCCGTGCCGGGTCTGACGGCGATGCCGTGTCGCTGGTCTGTGTGGATGAGTTTAAACTGTTGACTGACATTGAAAGGCTGATCAAGCGAGAATTATCTCAACAGATCATCGCGGGTTTCGAGCCCGACCCGCGCATTAAAGCCGAACCGATTATGAATGGGAGCAACGGCGGGCAACGCCGCACACCACCGGAGCTACCGGGACGGCATGGCCGTACCCAACGAAAGAGCCAGCCAGGTACCAAACCACCAGCAGCCAGGATACCCGCAAAACCCGCTGCGGGTCGCATACCCACGCTGCATCGTTCGGGCGGGCGTGGCCGTTAATCCGATTTGTTCTCGTTACAACGTGATGCAAGGCACGATGGCAGCCAGCGTCTGAATTACACGAACTGACCCGCCGCATGACCAGACGCCCAAGCCCACTGAAAATTGAATCCACCCAGATGTCCCGTCACATCCACGACTTCGCCAATAAAATATAATCCGGGTATTTTTCTTGCTTCCATCGTCTTGGATGACAATTCACGGGTGTCCACCCCGCCCAGTGTCACTTCCGCTTTTTTATATCCCGCGGTGCCGCTGGGTGTGATTTGCCAATTATGCAATTGCGCGGCGATCTGCCTCAATCCGGTTTCACTGTACCGGTTTATCGGCTGGGCAGGCTGATCCCGCATAATATCGTCGCACCAGGCCTGTGCAAAGCGTCTGGGTAGATATTGCGTTATCAGCTTGGATAGCAGTCCCGTGCTGTGCCTGTGATCGAGCAGCCACGCCGCCGCGTCGAGATCCGGCAGCAGATTGATATGAATTGGGATTCCCGGTTGCCAATAGGAAGAAATCTGCAATATTGCGGGACCGCTCAAACCACGGTGTGTGAGTAATAGATTCTCCCGAAAGCAGGCGCCATTACAACTCACCGCCGCGTCAATTGCGACACCTGGCAGCCCTGCGACGCTGCTGGCTAGCTGACCCTGCGCGAAAGTCAGCGGAACAAGTGCTGGCTGCAGCGGCGTAACAGTAATGCCAAATTGCTCGGCGACACGATAGCCGAAGGGGCTTGCACCGATTTGTGGGATGGACAAGCCCCCTGTTGCGATGACCAATGAATCGGCCATCAAGATGCCGCAGTCGGTTTCCAGCATGAATCTGCCGGGGGCTGTATCGGCATGGATGCGGCTTATGTTGTTCACTCGACATGGCATTTGCCATTCGACGCCCGCCGCATCGCACTCATGCCGCAACAAGTCAATTATTTGCTGCGAGCTGCTGTCGCAAAATAATTGCCCCAGTTTCTTTTCGTGATAATGGATGCCATGTTTCTCCACCAACGTGATAAAGTTTTGCGGGGTGAAGCGTGCCAACGCGGATCGGCAGAAATGCGGATTGTGTGACAGGAAATTTTCCGGCCTGGTGTGGCGATTGGTGAAATTACACCGTCCCCCACCGGAAATACGAATTTTTTCCGCAAGCTTCGATGCATGATCCAACAGCATGACCGAGCGTCCACGCTTACCGGCCTCGATCGCGCACATCATCCCGGCCGCCCCAGCGCCTATCACTATTACATCCTTTTTTATTTTCATTCGATGTAACTGAACTGGATCCGGCAGGTGCTACTCCCCCACCTTGCGCCATACGCTGGCAAACCACGGCTGCTGCGCGCACGGCCGGCCGACGGGACGGTAATAGTGGGTAATTTCGACGAATTCGGCAGCGGCCATATAGCCTCGCCACCTTTCAATATCATGATATACGCCATAACGCCCGTGGGTCCAGCCCTCTTCGTCGTTCCCGCGCGGGTTGGAACTGAACAGCACGCCGCCCGGTTTCAGCGTCTTACACAACTCCGTCAGCACACGTGGCAGCTCACTGCCGGGAACATGAAACAGCGAAGCATTAGCGAATATGCCGTCGAAGTATTCATGCGGCAAATCGAGTCCGAGAAAATCCTGGTGCCACACTTCACAGCCGGTATGGCTGCGAGCCATCTCAACGAAGCGCGGTGCACCCTCAAGTCCGATCGCGATATGGCCGAGTTCGGTAAATACCTTGAGATCACGGCCCGGTCCGCAGCCAAAATCCAGTATGGTATAAGGTGATTTACCCTCGATGTATTTCAGCAACGCCGCGATATTCTGGTCGACGTCATGATCTTTCGTTCCTTCCCAGAAATGCTCGGCGTGCTCGTTGTAGTGGGCGAGCGTAAGGGAAGAAATATTCTTCAGGTCCAGCGGGTCGAGCTTCATGTGATGTTCGTATGTGCCGTCATAATAATCAAGTTTTTGTCACATCTCATACCCCAATTTGCGGAAACAAGAGAAATACGATGCTCAGAGATGCAATATCCGGTGTTCGGCGGGAGGTCTCTGATTTCCGCGTTGGGGGTATTCATACTGCCCGGGAATGTGGGAAACCCGCTTCGAGTTACGGAGAAACCCGGCGCATTACATTGTGTCCCCTAACGCAGAACACCCAGCAGCGCGCCCCGCGCCTGTAAATCACGCATAATTGCCAGCCCTCCCTGAATCACGACTTCAGGCGAGGGATGATGACTTTCCGTGGCAACAATTTCGAGTGCCGTTTGACCTGTATGCTCGGCGGTTTCTAACAGGCTCATTAGCCGCGAGGTAAATGCGTTGATTTCGGTGAATCGAATCTGATCGCTGTTATCGCGGAATACCAGTAAATAGGTTTCTATGGGCATGGTTCGTGCGCGCGGGCTGATACGATGCACGGGCCACCGGTAACAAAGATTGGCGAGTGCCGGGTTTAGAGCGGGACGTTGTTCCAGCAGGCTGCCGCCGGGATCGATGCAGTCCCAATTCGGAGCATCCGTTGAAACGGATAGTACCAGTTCCACCCATTCGTAGTGCGCAAGTTCCAGCATGAATTCCGGATAATCCGCCGGTGACGTCCATTCCGTTTGCAGGAATTGAATAAACTCATTGGGTATTTCCCTGAAAAAAGGCGAGCGGCTGCGATGCAGGGCAAGGAACGCACGCACGAGCCTCCTCCAACGACGCATTCCAAGTACTTTTCTGAGTACGGGAAAGCAGGTCAACAGGAAGCTCTCAACGTTGTTGTAAACCAGCCTTCTATATATCCGCATACGCGCTGCTTCAACGCCACGCGGACAAGCGTTCGCCTTAGGGTCACGGATATGTGCGGTAAAGGCGTACTGGAAGCGCTGAAATTCAGGAAGCGGCGCGGACATGGTTCGCACCCGCATATCGAGTCTGAGTCAGACCGATGCGCTCGACCTCATGCATCAGTTCATGCAGGGGGGGAATATTGAAGTCGCGCTCCAGCAACGTGGGCGCTATGCCGTGAATGCGGTAAGTTTGATCCAGCAATGACCATACCGGATCAATTACGTCCGCGCCATGAGTGTCAATAATCAGATTTTCCGCTTCATTGTAATGCCCGGCCATATGCATGTAGACAATGCGTTCCGTAGGCATCGCGCAGATAAATTCGATGGGATCATAAGCATGATTAACGCTGTTGACGTACACGTTGTTGATGTCAAGATGCAGGTCGCAGTCCGCTTCGGTTAATACAGCGCGGATAAAGTCTGCTTCACTCATCTCGGTAATAGGCGATCGCACGTAAAACGAGGCATTTTCCAGCGCAATGCGACGCCCCAGGATATCTTGAGCACGGCGAATGCGTGTGGCAACATATTTCACTGCTTCTTCGGTAAAGGGTATGGGAAGCAAATCATAGAGATGACCATCATCGGAACAGTACGAGAGATGTTCTGTATAAAGGGAAATCTGATGCTGATCCAGGAATTGCCGGATCTTGTGCAGCAACTCCTCATCCAACGGCGCCGGGCTACCAATGGAGAGTGAGAGTCCATGACAGACAAAGGGGTAACGCTCCGTGAAGCGGCGCAAATCCCGCCCCGTCACACCACCGAAGTCGATCCAGTTTTCCGGCGCGATTTCAAAGAAGTCGATAGCGGCGGGAACACACTTTTTTAGCTCAGGAATTAATTCCCGCCGAAAGCCCAGCCCTACGCTGGCACGGCACAGGGATTCCACCACGGATTGGGAATTACTTCTTCATCCCGCCATGGGGCGCTGTACTGGGTGCGCCGGGAGCATGGGGTGCGGTGGGTTTGGCTCCTCCATAGCTGTCAGCCTCAGGCTGATCGACAGCGCCATCCTTGTTGGCATCCATCCTGTCAAATATGACCTCGTGATGTTTCAGGAATTCCTGCTTCGTGACTTTGCCATCCTTGTTGGTGTCCACCATCGACATGCCGCATCGGCCTTCACCGGATTTTGCTCCACCCCCATATTTATTGGGATCCACCTTATCGGCATACGCGAGCATGATGCCTTTATCCAGGGATTGCGCGATGAAAGGATTATCGGTCGCCGAGGCGAGCGGCGCCGCACCGAGCGTAGCTGCAAAAGCGGAACCCACAGCCAAGGAAATCATGGTTTTCTTATTGCGCATGATATTTTCTCCTAAATTTTGGATGAAATATTATGTCACAATTCAAGAGGAATTGGAGGGCGGGCTTAGCTAGGGGGTCGACTTTCGTGTGAAAACCAAGCTCAGAAAAATCGCCCCCAGCTCAAAAAATTATCTCTTACTTGCTGCCTCCACACTTGCCGTCTTTCGTTTTCCCCTTTATCTCATCTTTGCTGACAAAGCCGTCTTTATTGGCATCCATATGTTCGAACATGGCGTTGTGATGCGCGGTCCACTCTTCCTTGGTGATCTTACCGTCATTGTTTGCATCCGCCATAGCCGCGCCACACCTCCCTTCGCCACATGCACCCTGACCACCGCATTTACCTTCTCCACCCTTCTTTTCGCCATATTTATGCGCATCGGCTACCATGTAGCCCCTGTCAAGAGATTGTACGGCAAAGGGGCTATCAGCCGCGGAAACGACCGGTGCACCACCAAGGCTAGCAACGAAAGCAGAACCAACGGCTATGGAAATAACGGATTTTCTGTTAGACATGATTTTCTTCTCCTGTATATTATAGAGGGATGTTGCGTTGCACTCTGATAGAAAACCGCACTTGTCGTAGCAACCCACAAACTTGCTCTCTTTCTTCTGCAACCAGGTCTCGACGCACGCGGATACCCTAAACAATCTCAACCATTATTGAAGCACCCAGCCCCAATTATTTGATCGGCAGAGCAAATAATGGCTATAAGTAACATAGCACAATTTTCGGCCAGGTGCGACAAATTGTCGCACCTGGCCGGTCACGGCGTGGGAACCACGAGAAGAATACTCATAGCAATGCTCATCGTTTATGGGCGATTTTGAGAAATGTGGCATTTATTTTATTCCAGGGGTATCCAAGCAATAGGAATTCTGCAAAAATTCGTGCTTCCGTGCGGGTGGGGTTCATGCAAACTGACTGACTCCGAAGTTATCTACAAACTCTTATATGGGTTAGAATTGACTTTTGCCGTATGTCGCGGCGGACGAATAGCAAGCGTATTGCTGTATAATATTTTTTTCTGTAAAAGTACCTTTATACGTCACCTGAAATATAAAAGGGATATTAAAAATGCCGCAAGAACTGCGTAAACCAGCGACCCCTTATAAGCTGAAGAAGGGGGAAAGCTACATGAGTTCCAGGCAGCTTATGCATTTTCGCAACATACTGGAAGGTATTAAAATTGAATTAGGGCAGGATATCGATCGCACGGTGCATACCATGCAGGATGAAGCGACGATTTTCGCCGATCCTAACGATCGTGCCAGCCAGGAGTCAGACATGGCACTGGAATTACGCAATCGTGACCGCGAGCGTAAATTAATCAAGAAAATTGATGAGACCATTGCCAAAATAGATACTGGCGATTATGGTTATTGCGATAGTTGCGGCATTGAAATTGGCCTGAAGCGCCTTGAAGCCCGGCCCACTGCCACTCTCTGCATAGACTGCAAGACTCTTGACGAGATAAGGGAAAAACAGGTAGCTAAGTAAAATTGATGTGTTTTCCGCAGGCCTATTTGCATCTGCCTGTTGTCGCAAACTTGTTTCTTCCCGTAAAAAAGCCCCTATCGCGCGATAGGGGCTTTTTTATAATCAACCGTAAAGAAATCAACATAAAGTCGTATTTTCTTGGTTAAAGCTTATGAAACAGTATTGTCAACACCCTCCATGGTAACGGCTTTCATGCTAAGACGTAGCCGTCCCTTGTCGTCCGCCTCCAGGACCTTGACCCGCACCGCCTGACCTTCCTTGAGATGATCGGCGACACTATTGACACGCTCGTTGGCAATTTGCGAGATATGTAACAAACCATCCTTGCCTGGAAGAACGCTAACAATCGCGCCGAAATCCAGGAGTTTCAATACGGTCCCGTCGTATACTCTGCCCACCTCCACCTCAGCGGTGATGTCTTCGATCCGTTTTTTTGCCACTTCGCCGCCTTCGGCGTTAATACAGGCTATCATAACGGTACCATCGTCGGCGATATCAATGGTGGTCCCGGTTTCTTCAGTCAGTGCACGGATTACCGCACCACCTTTGCCAATTACGTCACGGATTTTTTCGGGATTGATTTTAATTTTAATGATGCGTGGCGCATGTTCGGAAATATCTTCGCGTGTTGAAGGCAGCGCCTGCTTCATGATTTGAAGAATGTGCATGCGGCCTTCCTTGGCCTGTATCAGTGCGGCATGCAGAATATCTTTGGTGATGCCCTGAATCTTGATATCCATCTGCAGCGCGGTAATGCCCTTCTCGGTGCCCGCCACTTTGAAGTCCATGTCGCCCAAGTGATCTTCATCCCCGAGAATATCGGTCAGCACGGCAAACCGGTTGCCCTCTTTAATGAGCCCCATGGCAATGCCCGCCACATGCGCTTTCAATGGTACGCCCGCATCCATTAATGCAAGACAGCCACCACAGACCGAGGCCATGGAACTCGAGCCATTCGATTCGGTAATCTCCGATACGACCCTTAGCGAATACCCAAACTCTTCGGCGGAAGGCAGCACTGCAACCAAAGCCCTTTTGGCCAGACGTCCATGTCCGATTTCACGGCGCTTGGGCGTGCCTACACGGCCAGTTTCGCCGGTGGCGTAGGGCGGCATATTGTAGTGGAGCATGAAACGCTCTGAATAATCTCCCTGCAAGGCATCGATTTTCTGTTCGTCTCGCCCCGTGCCCAGGGTTGCAATCACCAGCGCCTGGGTTTCCCCCCGAGTAAACAAGGCGGAGCCGTGAGTACGCGGCAACAAGCCGTTGCGGATTGTAATGGGACGAACGGTACGCGTATCACGTCCGTCTATGCGAGGCTCGCCATCGAGAATCTGGGAACGTACTATTTTTGACTCGAGAGCAAAACAAACCTCCTTTACAACTTGCCCATCCGGCCCACCCTCTGTGTCGACACCGACTTCAGCAAAAACTTTTCTCCAGATGTTGTCGATAGCCTCGGATCGAGACTGCTTCTGCCTCAATTGGAATGCATCGCGCAAATCCGTTTCCGCCAGACCGGCGATTTTCTCAGTCAGCGCGATATCCGTTTCCGCTGGTGTCCAGTCCCATGCAGTAACGCCTGCTTCGTCGGCCAATTCATTGATGGCGTTGATTACCGCTTGCATTTGCTGATGACCGTACATAACCGCGCCCAGCATGATGTCTTCGGACAATTCCAATGCCTCGGATTCCACCATCAGCACAGCTTGCTGAGTACCCGCCACCACCAGATTCAACTGGGTTTGTTTCAGTTCGGTCGTGGTGGGATTCAGGATATACTCCCCGTTGATGTAGCCCACCCGCGCAGCACCAACAGGACCATCGAAGGGGATACCGGAAAGCACAAGCGCAGCCGAGGCACCTACCAGTGCGGGTATATCCGCGTCCACTTCATTATCGGACGACAGGACGGTGGCTACGATCTGTACTTCATTGTAAAAACGTTCTGGAAACAGAGGACGGATAGGACGATCAATCAGACGGGAAGTAAGAATCTCTTTTTCGGAAGGGCGACCCTCACGCTTGAAGAAGCTGCCGGGTATTCTACCGGCGGCATAGCTTCTTTCCTGATAATCCACCGTCAACGGAAAAAAATCCTGACCCTGCTTGGCATTTTTTGCACCCACCACAGTCACCAGAACCACGGTGTCGTCCATGGTAACCATCACCGCCCCGTGCGCTTGTCTTGCTATCTCCCCGGTTTCCAGCGTTAGTTGATGACGCCCGTAGCTAATACTTTTCTTGATTGATTTCAATTAACTGCCCTTTTTTTCAAAAAAACGTTCCCATCCATTTGCGATCAACCCGTTCCAGCATGAGACGCGTACTATCGTTTATCGCAAGAGACAAGAATTTTCATGTGCTCCGCAGATTTCCGTCGTAATTACGGATCGATAGTCTATTTGCGCAAGCCAAGACGCTCGATCAACGTACGATAGCTATCAGCGCTGCTGCGCTTGAGATAATCGAGCAGCTTGCGACGGCGGCTGACCATACGCAATAACCCACGGCGGGAGTGATGATCCTTGACGTGTGCTTTGAAATGATTTGCCAGATCATTGATACGAGTGGTCAATAATGCCACCTGCACTTCGGGAGAACCCGTATCTCCAGTGGCACGCTGATACTCGCGCACCACTTGTGCTTTTTGATCGGTTGTGATTGGCATGCGTGCTCTCCATTAAATGCTTGATACGAAAGGCCGGTATTTTACTCTTTAACAGCGTGAATTCTCAAGTAATATGATGACTTTATTTTATCGCTGATGTGACTTGAACAACCGGTGCCTATATTGATCTTCCATGACGAAAATCTTCTTTGGTACAAATATCACCCACTTGCGCAGCCAGGAAGCCACCTGGAATTTCAATATCTTTATCCATGCTAATCCGCTTCATGGGCGGAATGCGCCGAGGCAAGCCCCATTTCCCTGTCCGCGTGGTGTACCACTGCGGATAACGTGGAGCACGCAGCACGGGAGTCCACTCCGAGACGCAGTAGCGTGCCGAGCGGCACGGATCGCCGCAGCAATAACGGCAGCAGACGCATCATGTCGGGACTGCCGTCGCGGCGTATCGCGCTAAGCAGAATCGAGGGGGGTGAAAACTCCACCGGGTCCGAGATTGCCCGCACCGTCAGGAATGGCAACCCGGCATGGGCGGCGGCCTCCGCCACCGCGCCACTTTCCATATCCACTGCGCAAGCTCCGGTAGCCTGCGCCAACTCGCGCTTTGCGGTTGCTGAAGCCAGCACCTGCGTACTCGCCGCCAACATGCCACCCGCCACCCGTAAGCGGGCAGGAAGAAGCTGTCGCAGCCGGGCACGCCAGCCCAAATCAATTGGCAACAAGCGACCGCCGTAAATCGACTCCGGCAACACCAGATCGCCCGGCCGCAGGCTGGAGTCCAATGCGCCGGCGAGCCCGAAACTCATCAGAGCGGTAGCCCCGCCGGCTTTCAGGCCTTCCGCCGCTTCGTGAGCCGCCTCCGCGCCTATCCCGCAGAGCCATATCGCCGCGCTCTCCCCCAGGCTGATTCTTTTGTTAAATGGCAAGCGAAGTGGGGTAACGCAGCGAGCTTCCACCCGCATTGCGGTGACGATACCCACCTCCCTCACGCAGAGGTCTTCCGGGTCAGCGCATGAAATCTAGCCAAAGCCCACAGCGGAAAATAACTCGTATACCCATGATATTTAAGATAGAAAACCCGCGGGAAGCCCGGCGCGGTAAACCAGGGCTCATGCCATAGGCCATCGCTATCCTGCTCATGCAGCAGGTATGCTATACCACGGGATACTTCATGGCTCTGCCCCTCACCTGCCGCCATCAGACCGAGTAGCGCCCACGCTGTCTGGAAGGATGTGCTCGTCTCAAAACGCCCCGCTTGTTGTGGTTCGGAGTAAGAGTCGTTGCCCTCACCCCAGCCTCCGTCATCACGCTGCACGGACTTTAACCACTGTACCGCGCGACGAATGGCAAGATGACCGGAATCCACACGCGCCAACTGGAAAGCCTCCAGTACCGCCCAAGTACCATATATATAATTGCTCCCCCAGCGTCCGAACCAGGCTCCGCTGGGTTCCTGCTCGCGAAACAGGTAAGTCAAGCCCCGTTCCACCGCATTCTTATGCCTGGGGTCGCCGTGTAATGCCAGAAAACCGGTACAGCGGGCAGTGACGTCGCTGCTGGGGGGATCAAGCAAGGCACCATGGTCGGCAAACGGAATTTCGTTCAGGTAGTAATAGGTATTGTCACTATCAAAGGCCGCAAAACCGCCGTTGCGGGACTGCATGCCGGCGAGCCAGTCCGCCGCACGTACAATGCTTTCGCGATAACCCTCGGGATCCGCTTGATGCAATGCCCATCCCACCGCGGCAGTATCATCCAGATCCGGGTAATGAGGATTGGCGTACTGAAAAGCCCAGCCACCGCCCGCCAGGCCAGGATGCTCGTCCTGCCAGTCGGCGGGTGCGTCAAGTATCTGATTGGGAATCAACCAGTCAAGGGCCTTGCGGATGGGCTTCTCATCTCTGCCCGCGCCCTCCTGTAATGCAAGGCCTGTCAGCACGGTATCCCATACCGGCGATGTGCATGGCTGACACCAGACACGCTCGCCTTCGTCCACCAGCAATCCTTTAAGTGCGTTGCGGCACTGCTCTCGATACGGATGCTCATAGGGGTAGCCCAGCAATGCCAGCGCCTCGCTGGCATTTACCATCGCCGGGAAAATCGCTCCCAGTCCGCACTCGCCGTTAAGCCGCTCCACTGTCCAGCGCTCCGCCCGCTTTAATGCGATGCGCCGCAGAAAAGACGGAATAAATCGCTCGAATGGCGAGGCAATGCGCTCAATCATCAGAAATAGCCAATTCAGCCGGGTGCGTACCGGAAAGTAACCCCGTTCATTTTCCGGAGACACTGTAAACAGCTCTTGAATATGGATATTGCGCGGATTCGCGGCACGCGCTTTCAAGCTGCAAAGAATGGATAACGGTACCGTGACGGCACGTGACCAGTAGGCGATTTTACTTAAGTGGAACGGAAACCAGCGAGGCAACAATATGATCTCGACCGGCACAAACGGAACACCACGCCAGGGAATCTGGCCATACATGGCAAGCAGTATCCGCGTAAATACGTTTGCCCGCGCCGCGCCTCCATGTTCCAGAATAGCTGTGCGTGCGCGTATCATGTGCGGCGCGTCGGGAGAGTCGCCCACAAGCTTCAGGGCATAGTAGGCTTTGACCGTACAGCTTTGATCGAAATGGCCGCCGTAGTATAACGGCCAGCCACCATGCGCGGAATCCTGTTTTTCACGGATGAATCGGGCGAGCCTGACTTCGAGGTCCCTATCCACATCATCCATGAAATGCATCATTAGCACATACTCCGCCGGAATTGTACAGTCCGCCTCCAACGGAAAACACCAGTGGCCATCCTCTTTCTGCAGGGAAAGCATGGCCTCGCGCGCCGCGGTCAATCCATCTTCCAGCGCCGTTGAACTCAGGAATCTATCTTGCGAAGACAATCTGGCGGTACGCTCCAATCTTTTCATTCGTTTTTACCTATTACCGTACTACGTGGATCCATCGGCATATCCATCATTGAATCCCGATGGTAACCTCCGGCGATGCGGAGGTGGGTTGCATGGTCGGTTTCCCTTGCGGATGAGCCATGAGCTACCACCTGCCAACAACCGTCATTCCAGAATGACTGTCACATCGCAGAAAGAACTGATGCCGATCTAACGTTTTATTATACTCGCTTGAAATTAATTTTCAGAGTAATGGCTTGACCGTAGGCTTATTCTGCGCGGGATCGTCGTCGATCGGGTCATCGTAGACCTCCGGTGGCGGATCACCGTCATAAATCAGATGCTTACGTTGTTGTAAAAACCCCTCACGTACAAATAGATAAGGATCAAGCGCCGCTTGGTCGCGCACGCGCATGGGACCGGATAATCTCGCCCGCTTGTCAATAATACCCAGAACGGTGACGGGCCCCACAATGGCGGTACTGGCAACAGTCCCCGCATAAAATAAAAGATTGCTGAAAACGCTTACGGGAATGCCGGGCGCATCCCGATAGCTGCTGGGCCCAATCAGGGGAACAAACAAATAAGATCCTGTATTAACCCCCCACACGCCGAGCGTCTGCCCAAAATCTTCGTCGTGCTGCACCAGACCCATGGGCGTTGCCATATCAAAAAGTCCTCCCAGGCCAATGGTCGTATTAACCACAAAACGCAAACTGTCCTGGAGTCCCTGGCGACCCTTGCCCTGCAAAAAAGCATTCAGAATAACGTTCGGGTATGCAAGATTGTCATAGAAATTTCCGATCGAACGTTGCATGGGATTGGGAATATACTTGATATAAACATCGGCAACCGGCGCCAGAACGTTCCGGTCAACCATATCGGTGAAATCATAAAACTTGCGATTGGTTTTCTCGTTGGGATCGATCGAATCCATGCCTGTGACGTTCGGGCGCACGGTGGCGCAACCGGTAAACAGCACCGCACATACTAATAATAGAATGGTTGCCGGTGTATGCGTCATAATCAAGTAAGGCGTAAACCAACCTTGTTAATCGTAAATCTCCCGGGGCAGTAACATTTTTGCAACATAGCATAATAATTCAAGGTGCGCAGTATAAACAATTATTGTCAAATTGGCGCATAACTTTCTTTCCCGGATTTTTCTTAAATTCACGCTAAAATTTAATAAAAATTGTTTTGTAATGATATTTTGCAATTGAGTGGCATAGTTATTCATATGCCAAATTGAACAAAGTTTCCATACGAAACAAAAGACCAGCGAGGATGCGCGTCAATTCATAAAACATCCGGATTATAACTCCATGGATGCGACGTTCGCCGGAGAGGGCTTATTCCAATGACAGAAATGTTTCCCCGACCGCCCTTACGGCGAAGTGGAATGCGCGCTCCGGACGGGGGTACGCAGTATCGCCGGCAATATAACGAGTGTACAGATCAAAGTAAAAGTCAGTCCCACTGTCAGCATTATTCCAATACTGGCGGTGCCCTGGTGCGATGAAAGCATAAGACTTGCGAAATCCACCAAAGCGGTCAGAGCGCTATAAAAAATGGCGCGTGCGGTACTGGTGTGAATCAAAACTTCGCTCACCATTTCATTGTTCAGACTTCGGTGCACCATATGCAGACTGCTGTCGATACCAAGACCCAGCAACAATGGCAGAGCGATAATATTGGCGAAATTGAATGGGACATTCAACAGGATGGTGAATGCGGCGGTGAACAAACTGGATAACAAAAGCGGGGTCAGCACGAGCAACATGTATTTCACACTGCGCAGTATTATCAGCAATGCGACGACAATCCCCAACAGCGCCAGCAAGAACGCCTGAACGAATGCCTTCACGACGGCCTCGCCTGCATCAAGACTCACTATGGGTGCCCCGGTTGCATTGGGCGCCACTTCCTGAACCGCCCGCACAAAACGTCGTAATGCCTCATTGTCGTTGAGATCTTCCGCAGGATAAACCGCCAGCCGATATTCACCTGACTGGCTATGCCAACGCCCCCCAAGCGACGCGGGCAGATCCTGTTCCTTAAATGGAGCGGCTTCCGTGGCAGTGTGCAGACTCCGCAAAGCAATAGGCAGCGTCGCAAGCAGATCTTCCTCAATGGCATTCAGCAGCTTGCGTTTTTCGTCTGTGCTGGCTGCATCGAGCTGGACGAACAGCGAAGTCAGAGACGCCTTGAGGGTTCGTACGGTTCCAGACGCGGGATGACCAGGACGCTCGGCTATGAATCGATCTAATGCGGTGGCCAGTTCATCAAGCGCTTTTCGCTGCCGCAGCGAGGTATCTTCCCCGGTAGCTTGAGCCTTGCTTGAAACCGAGATCGGTCCCATCGTCAGTGCCATTTCCTCGACAAGCTGGAGTTTCTCCTCCTGCTCTGCCGGCACGAAATCGAGAATCGTGATCACCTTGCTCACTTCGGGAAGCTCAGCCAATCGCTGCGCCAGGCGTTTCGTTTCCTGGTGATCTTTGGCCAATACAACTGCGTGCCAGGGTGAATGGTCGGTATCCGCAAGAAGCTCCCGGAAAGTCCGCACCGCTTCCCCAGTCTGATCTTGCATATTCAGCAGATTGTAGTCAAATCTTACCTGAGGCAATAGGGCAATCGCGGCAATGGCTGCCACTGCCGTAGCGGCATAGGTCAACTTGTGCCATTTTAATGACCATTCGAGCACTTTGCCGACAGAACCCTTTGTAATGGAAGTCTTTGGCGGCCGTTTCGGCAGATAACGCAGGAGGGCAGGCCCCAAAGTAAGGGTGACCAACAGACTAATGATCATGCCGGTACCGGAGATGATCCCCAACTCCGCTACTCCGCTATAATCGGTAGGCATGAATGCGTAGAACCCAATGGCGTTGGTGATGGTACACGCAGTCAATGCGGCGCCTGCATCCCCGCCAGATATATGCGCGGCCTCTGTGGGCGGAAGACCATTTTCCAGAACCTCGCGATACCGCAGCAGAAAGTGGATTGCAAAATCCGCCCCCAAACCAATGTATAACACCGCAAAAGCAATGGAAATCAGGTTCAGGTGACCGACTACAGCAGTAGCGAAGGCCGCAGTGAGAATCAGACCCATTGTCAGGCAAAGTAGCACGTTGAATATCAGTCCAGCGGTGCGCATCGCGAAATAAAGTACCACCGCCACCAGGATAAATGTAATCATCCCGGCATATTCCATCCCGCGAAGCGAACTGTTGAGCTCCTCTTCGGCCAGGGCTACCTCACCGGTGATGCGCAACCGCACCGGCCCATCTTTCGTTACGCCAGTATCTTTTGCGGCGGCATGCAGCGCTGCGATGGATTGCTCGGCCGGGAACATCAGGGTGTAATCCAGTCTCGGTTTTACGACGATCAGTTCCTGGTATTTGCTTTTCTGGGGTTCGCCATGGAATAGGGATTGCCATGACAACACCCTGGGCGCACCCGCGAGCCGCGCATCCAGAGTCGTACTCAACCCGCTTAGCACAGGTTGAAGCTCCATGCTGCGCCCCTTGCGTAATTCGTCCACCGCGCCGGAAAGTACAGAAACAAAAGCGGGCAGGGTGGGATCTCTGACGATATGCGCTATTAACGGCTGTGCCGCGGCCAGACTGTCAGTGATCTGCTCCAGTTCCGGGAGGTTTTGATAGAGCAAGCCATTGCGCGCGAAGAAGTCATTTACGTTCGGGGGATAGACATCATGAAAGTTTGTGGTGTCCTCTTTTAAACGCGCCACAAGACGGTCTGCTGCCATATAGGCCTGCTCGGGTGTGGGCGCATCCAGCACCACCAGCAGAGTTTCCATGTCTTGCGGGAAGGTTTTATTGTAGTGCTTCATGTTGACGCGAAATGGCAGATGCTCGGAGAGCATGTCTGTGGTATCGGTATTCATGCCGAGGTTACGCGAAACATAGACGCTGGATGCCACAGCGGTCAACAACGCTCCAAAAAGAATCCAGGCGCCGTAACGGTAGGAGATGGTGGACCAGCGCGCAAAAATATCATAGATGCGGCTGTGAGAAGCTTTGGCGGAAATAGTCATCCTTCAGGAAGAATTTGGAGCGATCGGCCCTTGGTGCTGCGTGATTTTCTTATTCTTCTTCGGTCAAGGCGATCTTTTTCTTGAGCATGTCGATGAGCGTCTGAAAACCGTCACGCTGAAGGATAGCACGGTATTCAACACGCTTGAGCGCAAGGTCACTGACGCCGTCGGCAAGGATATTGACAATGCGCCACCCCTCCTTCCCCTGACGCAAAATATAGTCGAAACGTACAGGCTCGCCCTTCAATGGAACGAGCCTGCTGCGCACCATTATCTGCTCTCGCGGCATGACCTGCCGCTCCAGAAATTCAAAACGCTCACCCTCATGACTTTTAAACCACCCCGCGTAGGTGCCAATGCTGAGCTTCCGGAAAACATCCGTGAAAGTCTGCTGCTGAGCGGTACTCAGCTGAGTCCAGTTGGGACCCAAAGTGGTACGTGCGATAAAGTCCAGATCGTGAGTTTGATTGATGACGGGGGTCAGAAGTTCGAGACGGCCTCGATAGCCGAGTTTTTCGCCTTCGCGCATTGCCTTGATCAGGGACTCGTGCAGATGACTGACGACCTGCTCCGGGCTGCCGGAATCCATCGTCTCGGCCCAGGATACGGGCGTAACCATCAGCATGGCCGCTACTATTATCTGGAATTGCAATACAGACTTGATTGCACGCAGGACTTTCATATTGACTACCTTTACCGCAAATGTGCTGACCGCGCTGTAACGAAGCACCGAAATCCTTGTCATGGCCCAGAGAAATTCCTCGCCGGAACTACACGCTGGCAACAACTCGCGAATTCGATGGCGCTCTGACGCGCCACCGAACCCACGTGAATGCTCCGCGCCAACTCGCTGACCGGATCTTCTATCGCTCCACCCTGACAGGAATTCCGCCAATTGTTTTGCGAGCTTTCAGTTCTTCGGTTACCCATTTAGGTGTAGGCTCGGCCACCATTGGACCGGTCGTTCTCGGACCTTTGAGCGAGGCGAGCAATGCCTTCAGCGGATGCTGCAATGTATCTTCAACGGCCGTCGCTTCGTAACCGCAGTGGGCCATGCATTGCGCACATTTGGGATTGCTGCTGTTCCCGTATTTCTCCCAGGGAGTATCATCCAGCAGCTCCTGGAAACTGGCCGCATACCCCTCATCCGGTAATAAATAGCAGGGTTTCTGCCAGCCGAATATATTACGCGTCGGATTACCCCATGGGGTGCACTCGTAATCCTGGTTGCCGGCCAGAAAATCAAGATAAAGCTTGGAGTGATTCAATTTCCAGTCGCGCTTCTTGCCGATTTCAAAAATACCCCGGAATAGTTTCTTGGTATCTTGTCCCTTAATAAAGATATCCTGCTTCGGCGCACGTTCATAGCTGAATCCTGGTGCAATCGTTGCGCCCTCGATGCCTAGCTCCATGGCGTAATCCAGAAATTCGGCAACGTCCTCCGGGGTTTCACCCTGAAACAGGGTACAGTTCACGGTAACTCTAAATCCTCTTGCCACACACAATTTGATTGCCTCAACCGCACGGTCAAAAACGCCGTCCTGACAAACCGAGGCATCATGTCTCTCTTTCATGCCATCCAGATGGATGGAAAAAGTCAGGTAAGGAGACGGCGTATAGTCATCAATCCTTTTTTTCAACAAAAGCGCATTCGTGCAGAGATAAACATATTTCTTCCGGGCAATGATACCCGCGATAATTTGCGGCATCTCCTTGTGTATCAATGGTTCGCCGCCGGGAATCGATACCATCGGTGCGCCACATTCATCAACAGCCTGCATGCATTGCTCAAATGAAAGGCGCTGGTCAAGAACATCTTCCGGATAATCAATCTTGCCGCAGCCCGCACAGGCCAGGTTACAGCGGAATAAAGGCTCCAACATCAGGACCAAAGGATATTTTTTTACTCCTTTCAACTTTTGCTTGAGCAGATAGCTACCGACAGCTATCTGTTGACGTAAAGGAACTCCCATGAGTAAATCCTCCAAAAAACTTCAATAAAACTGACTGATAGCCGCACAGAAACCACTGTTCTTATTATTCTAAAATCATAAAGATTTTTTACGCTGCGCTGGCGGCCTATGTCATCTCTCTTTTTTGTTTCTTCCTGGTGGCATTTTATTGCATCAGTATATTAGCACGTATGCCTCATAAACTAAACACACAGCCACTTTAGGGTTAATACGCGAGTCTTGTTTATAACTTGGTCCTGAATTTCCCGCACAGCATATTTCATCACAAATCCGGCCAAAAAAATGGGGCGCCGAAGCGCCCCATTCCAATTGATTTGACTCGATTAAAAGTTGTGACGAACACCAACCGTGTAGGTAGCGCGGCTACCCGTTGCATAGCTGGGAGCCACTATACCACCGATATCATTTGCTGACGCAGCGTTGGGATTATCCACATATACATGCTGATAGCCACCGAAAACGCTGGTGCGCTTGCTGAGGTTGTGGATGGCACCTACCGTAAAGCTGTCAGAGCTGCGTTTCGCTGCTGAATTGATACCACCCGCATGTGCCTTGGTCATACCGCCTTGAGCCACTAAAGTAGTATTACCCCATCTGTATTGGGCACTGGCAAACCAGATATTTCCGTCCCCACCGGCGTTCATGGCAGAATTACATTGTCCTGAACCGGCTCCAGGAGCATCCAGCGGATTAGCCGTCAGGGAAGCAGCAGTGCTACAGGTTGCGGCGCCAATAGCATTGTTGATGTCTTCATATTGACCGCTAAGCTTGAAGTTTTCGAAAGCCCAGGAGGCACCAACACGCCATACTTCTTCGGTCTTCAAACCTATGGACTTCTGTGTCTGGTTGGCATTGTCCCTGGAATAGCCACCGAATATATCAAAACCCATGCCCATGTAATCCATATGGTATTTGGCAGCGGCCTGACCATCGAATTCGCCATTCCTACCGCCGGTATTACCATTGCTACCCAAGCCGCCGGGGGCTATGCCGGAGAAAATGCCGCCCTGTTGGAGAGGATTAAGCGTATTTGCGTCGCCGGGCATCAATAAACCTGAGAAGGAGAAACCTTCTATGTTAGCGGAATCGTAACGGATCGCGCTGTTGACGAACGTATTCGCACCGGAACCCATACCATTGGCGCTTGCAGTCATGGTGCCGCCGGAACCGCCGGCTTGCAGTGTGGTGTAGGCAAACGGATCAATCGTCATGCCGCCCGCGAAGTCCTTGAATGGAGACTGAACACGGCCGAATTTGATATCGCCCCATTGATTGCTGGAAAGACCAACCCATTGCTCACGCGGGGTGGTAGCCGAACCGGAACCGGCATTCAAGCCCTGTTCCAAACGGGCATTGGCCTTAAACCCATTGCCCAGATCTTCGGTGATATGCAGACCCCAACGTGACGAACGGGAATTGTCCTGCAACGATCCCTGGCTGGGCGTACCGGAAAAATCGACCAGGCTATATTCAGCTTGCACCCGGCCAAATATCGTGACATTCGTCCCCTGAGCGGATGCAACCACCGGGGCTGCGAGTGCCCCGGCGACAGCCAGTGCAATCAGTTTCTTTTTCATGTGGAAAATCTCCTTTAAAGTTGAAACGGTGGGGCCATCTCACCGACCCTATTTTCGGTAAAGTGCGTCCCGCTACTTGGACCTCTCAAAGTGAGAAGGTTGAGAGAGATTGTGCCCAAAGCAACAACGTGTAGCAAGGAAATCAAGAAACTTTCGGAATACGGGAGAAACTTGTGTTGCTTTTTTGCAACAAAATTGACTATACCGCGATTCACAACGCATACACCCGGAGAAGAAGGCCTGTTCGGCCATTTTCAGTGACTTAAACCCTACACGAATAATCGTTCCAGTTCAACCCCCGGATCATCGGCGCGCATGAACGCTTCCCCCACCAGGAAAGCATCAACCTGGTGATTACGCATCAATATCACATCGGCCGGCGTGTGAATTCCGCTTTCGGTAATCACGATACGCGCCGGCGGAATATGCTCAAGCATTTGCAGCGTAGTATCCAGCTGTGTCTCGAACGTGCGCAAGTTACGGTTGTTGATGCCAATCAGGGGGGAATATAACTGTAACGCGAGTTCCAGTTCCACACGATCGTGAACTTCAATCAATACCCCCATGCCCAATTCCCGGGCAAGCGATTCGAGCTTGCGCATTCCCGCAACGATTTCGTTTTCTGAGTGGCGTTGTCCGGTCAAAGACGAAGGCATGCAAAACACCGCGACAATGATCAGAATGCAGTCCGCTCCCATCGCACGGGCTTCGATCACCTGATATTCGTCCAGCATAAAATCTTTGCGCAGCACCGGCAGGTCGCAAGCGGCCCGGGCCTGCTTGAGGTATTCCGTGCCACCACTAAAAAATTGGCTGTCGGTCAACACCGACAGGCAGGCTGCGCCATGCGACGCATAACTCGCGGCGATCGTGGCAGGATCGAAGTGCTCACGCAGCACGCCCCGGCTAGGGCTGGCTTTCTTGATTTCCGCAATGACCGCGGGCAGGCCAGCGGCAATTCTAGCGCGGATCGCTCCCGTGAAGTCACGCGGCGGCGGGGCCGCTTCCGCTTCCTGACGCATCGCGGATAGCGGCTTGATCGCTTTTGCTGCGGCAATTTCCTGTACTTTGACGGTCAGAATCTCTTGCAGAATATTGGACATGACTAACCTGGCAAGACACTATTCCGATTTGAGAACTTGATCAGTTCCCGCAGCTTCGCCTTGGCCGCACCGCTTTCTATCGCGGCGCGAGCTTTTTCCACACCCTGCACCAGCGATTTCGCCACCCCTGCGACATAAATCGCCGCCCCCGCATTGAGCAGCACAACATCAAGCGCGGGGCCTGGTTGATTATCCAGCACCGATATCAACATTTCCCTGGATTGTACGCTGTCTTGCGCCTGTATCGTTTCAATCGCGGCCGCCTTCAAACCAAAATCCTCCGGTTTAACAGTATATTCGGTCACCTCGCCCCGCCTGAGTTCACCGATACGAGTCTCACCCGCTATGGTGATTTCATCCAGACCGCCTTGCCCGTTCCCGCCATGGACCACCATCACATGATCACTGCCCAGGCGCTGCAACACCCGCGCGAGAATACCGACAAGATCGGGATGAAATACACCCAGCACCTGATTTTTCGCCCCGGCGGGATTGGTCAATGGCCCCAGGATATTGAACAATGTGCGCACCCCCAGATCTCGCCGCACCGGCGCGGCATGCTTCATCGCACTATGAAAATTGGGAGCAAACATGAAACCGAGACCGATTTCCCTTATATCCTCCGCTATTTGTCCGGGTGTCTGATCAAGGTTGACGCCCAAGGCCTCAAGCACATCGGCGCTTCCCGATTTGCTGGATACGGAGCGCCCACCGTGTTTGGCGACACGCGCTCCAGCAGCGGCGGCGACAAAAGCGGCGGTGGTGGAAATATTGAAAGTATGCGCGGCATCCCCGCCGGTCCCGCATGTATCCACAAGATACCGATGATCCGCCACCTCTACCCGGGTGGCAAATTCGCGCATCACCTGTGCCGCGGCGGTAATTTCACCGATGGTTTCTTTCTTCACCCGCAGTCCGGTGATAATGGCCGCGATGAGCACTGGCGACAACTCTCCCCGCATGATCTGGCGCATGAGCGAAAGCATCTCGTCATGAAATATTTCGCGGTGCTCGATAATGCGCGTCAGCGCCTCCTGCGGGCTCATGATCCCGAATCCAAGGGCTGGCCAGGGTAGATTGTGCGGCGTTTGAAGCGCACAGCCAGGTGCGGAGACATGGCTCTCACTGATTCAGAAAGTTTTTCAGCAATTTGTGTCCGTGCTCGGTCAGAATGGATTCCGGATGAAACTGGAGACCTTCGACCACCAGAGTCTTATGGCGTACGCCCATGATTTCGCCATCCTCCGTCCAGGCAGTGACTTCCAGGCAATCCGGGAGACTCTCACGTTCAATGACAAGGGAATGATAACGCGTCGCCGTAAACGGACTCGGCAGATCTCGAAACATACCTGTGCCTTTGTGGAAAATGGGCGAAGTTTTGCCATGCATGAGTTTTCTGGCATGAACGATCTTGCCACCAAATGCCTGGCCTATGCTTTGATGGCCGAGGCAGACCCCCAGTATGGGAACCTGGCTATTGTAAAGTTCAATCAGCGGTATCGATATCCCCGCCTTGCTGGGCGTACAAGGGCCGGGCGAAATGACAATGCGCGCGGGCCTTAACCGTGCAACTTCATCAGGCGTGATTTCATCGTTGCGAAACACCCTCACTTCCTCACCCAGCTCACCAAAATATTGCACCAGGTTGTAAGTAAAGGAATCGTAATTATCGATCATCAACAGCATATCACCGCTATCTATTTGATTTTATTCGTCCAGAAACCAATGTTAGTCCCTCAATACCCGCTTTTTCTTGAGATATCGCTGGCTTTGACCCAAAGCCAAATACGTCATTATCTCCCAGTTAGTTTTAGAATATACCAGAAGTTCCAGATGGGGATCTGGCTGTGGTTATTTTTAGCAGCTTCCATACGCAGATAATTCTCGATTCGAAACAGCTTGAATCTCTTAACAGGACAAGTCGTTCTCCTTGGGTAGACGGGAGTATTTAATCCCGGCCCTACGTAGGCTGATATCACCCCATTTGCTTGATCCAGCAACAAAAGTACGGTTAAATTCGATCTAATTTATGCTCTACCACGCTCTGGTATAAACTATTGTCTAAGCTCTACAAAATTTCTGATGCCAGAAAAAACTTTCTCAATTGAATGTGATCGTAAGGTGCTTATACGTTAATTATATCAATGCATATTTTAATTATCGAAGACGAAAAAAAAACCGCCTCCTTTCTTAAGAAGGGATTGTCTGAAGCTGGGTATGTTGTCGACACTTCCGAGGATGGTGATGAAGGTCTGCTTCTTGCGCTTGACATAGACTATGACCTCATTATCCTGGACGTGATGCTGCCGGAGCGGGATGGCTGGTCTATACTTTCGGTGCTGCGCTGCAAGGAAGACAAGCGGACACCCGTACTTTTCCTGACTGCCCGGGATACTGTGAGCGACCGGGTAAAAGGACTGGAGCTCGGCGCCGACGATTACCTGATAAAACCATTTGCTTTTTCCGAACTGCTGGCAAGAGTTCGTCTGCTACTGAGGCGCACGCCGGTCCTGTATAGTGAAATCCTGAAAATTGCCGATCTGGAAATAGTACTTGGACGCCAAAAAGTCACACGCAATGGGAGCCGCCTCGACCTTACCCCCAAGGAATTTGCACTTCTATCGCTGCTAATGCGGCGCACGGGAGAGGTATTATCCCGCACACTGATTGCCGAGATGGTCTGGGACATCAATTTCGACAGTGATACCAACGTCATTGACGTGGCGATACGCCGGTTGCGCAGCAAGGTCGATGATCCATTCGAGCAGAAATTGATCCATACCATTCGTGGTGTGGGGTACGTGCTTGAGAACCGATAATCTCTTTCAGTCGAATACCGGCCCCACGCACGGATCGATTTCCCGGAAGCTGGCATGGCTGTATGCACTATCGGCCTCTGCCATGCTCTTCTTTACCTCGGGGTTCCTGTACTGGGTTCTTATCACGACATTGGAACAGGAGGATGAGCATTTTCTGCGCAGTCGACTTGGCATTCTTGAGACTATTTTACGGGAACAGCCGGGAGATACTCAGGTACTGGAGCGCGAGATCACCGAGGAAAACATCGCATTCGCCGGATCCCAACATCTCACGCATAGCCGGATATTAGACGAATCTGGTCGTACGCTGCACGAGTCCCGCGGTATGAAACAGGAAATCCCCACCAGCGCATTTCCTTCTCCCGAGACGCGCCCCCCAAAGGCAAAAAGATGGCGCTCCGACACCAATAAAACCTATTGGCTGATCGCCACATGGGCAGAAGACAATTCCCTCAGCGGCTCCCGGCGGCAAATACAGGTAGCCCTGGATGAGACAGAGGAGGAGCTGCTGATCACCCGGTATGAGTATTATTTATTCGACATATTATTGGTTGGTATTCTGGTATCCGTGATCATCGGTATTCTGATTACGCAACGCAGCATGAGACCACTTGCGGATATTACCGGTGCCGCGGAACGCATTACTGCCAGCCAACTGCACGAACGTCTCAATAGCGCACCATGGCCCCGGGAACTGGCTTTACTGACACGAGCATTGGACAGCATGCTTGCCCGACTGGAGGATTCATTTAATCGTCTTTCGCAATTCTCCGCCGATTTGGCGCACGAGTTGCGCACCCCGCTCAATAATTTGCGCGGCGAAGCGGAAGTGGCCTTATCCAAGCCGCGCGAGGCCCATGAGTATCGCGAAATACTCGCATCCAGTCTGGAAGAATACGACCGCATGTCACGGATGCTGGACAGCCTGCTGTTCTTGGCTAGAGCAGACAGCGAGCAGGCTGTGATTGCACTTTCGCTCATTAACGTGCGCACGGAAATCGAGAAAATAATCGTATTTTATGAGGCGGTGTCCACGGAGAAAAGTATCAGGGTACTGTGCGAAGGAGATGCAACGACTAAAGTCGATCCAGATCTTTTCCAGAGAGCCATTAGTAATCTACTTGCCAACGCCCTATATCACACCCCTGATGGTGGTTCCATCATTTTTTCCATAGATTCCAGCCAGGAGCGAGGAACCGGGATCATCTGCCGCGATAGTGGCATAGGCATTGCCCAGGAACATCTGCCAAAAATATTCGACCGTTTTTACCGCATCAATCCTTCGCGTAACGGGGAAGCAGAGGGCGCGGGACTCGGACTGGCTATCGTCAAATCGATTATCGGCCTGCATGGCGGTAACATCACTGTACAGAGCGTCATCGGCGAAGGCACGGCAGTGCGGCTTTTCTTTCCAGCCTAAACGTACGTCATAGCGTTATCCGACGGACAAGCAGGGCTCATACCCCCGGCTTCGCAAAGCACCTTCCATATCACATACAGGGTGTGTACAGCCCTTCCCCGAACATTACAGATTCGTAATAATTTCGCCATCTTCACGTCAGAATTCCCTCCCTATAATCCACCATGGTGGCTTTTGAAACACTATGGTTTGAAATCAATAGTACACACCACTTCGGGCTGGAGATGACTATAGAAACTAATCGCATAGTTGCTAAGCTCTTAGGTGATCTTATTGCTCACGGTCAGAAAATAATGTTTCGAGTATGATCATATTTATCTTATAGACGAGTGCCGAAGAGCTATCACGCGACTTTCCCAAGCGCACGTTGTCTCATTATGGAGGGGGACCACTTTGGAAACCTTAAGGGATGCCTTGGCAAGACTGAGCGAAGCAAAAGGCGAGAATTTCGCTATGCTTTGTTTACTGATTTGCTTCATAAATTCGTTGCCAACCGATAAACGGAAAAACTTGCGAAATGATTTTGAGAAAGAAGTAGAACTTATTCGAGTGGAGTGTTTGGACTCAAATATTTCAGAGCATTTTGACATGGGTGTAGAGAACACGGTGACCGCCATTCGCCTCCTCTTATCTGATGCTTTAAAAACATCAAACTGACCGCCTTTCTTCCGAACAGCACGCCAAAGCCAAAAAAAGTAACTGGTACGCGGCACAAGTAAAAGATGGCCCGGCGCAATTGTGACCGGTCGCCAACACCGCAGCAGCGTATCATTTGAAGATTCAGAAGATTAAAAAATAATCCGCTCGAGAAAGAGATTGTAAATCTCTCATGACCCGGTGTCCGGGCAGATGGACCAGGATGAAGGTAAGGGGGGAGGCTTCAAACCCCGGCAAGCCCCCCGCGAAAGGCACAGGGATTACCCGAAGCATCCTTAATGAATGGAACGTTCGAGACGCTGACCCTCAATCTCGTCCCGATAGGTTTCAAGCAGGTTCTCCATTTCGACGCGTTTCATCGCCGTAAATGGCTCCGCCTCCAGTATGGCGTTCACGGCGCCTTTGCTGGTATACCAATCGGACAGTTCCCGGCCTATCCGATAAAGCTCGCCATTATGCGTTTCGCAAAGTTTTGTTTGCTCATTCTGT
The DNA here is from genome assembly GCF_900101945.1 of Nitrosospira sp. Nsp13. Classification (NCBI taxonomy): domain Bacteria; kingdom Pseudomonadati; phylum Pseudomonadota; class Betaproteobacteria; order Nitrosomonadales; family Nitrosomonadaceae; genus Nitrosospira; species Nitrosospira sp. Nsp13. The sequence continues at coordinate 141,957 of NZ_FMVD01000004.1, forward strand.
TTTGTAAGGGCAGCTGTCATATTCTTCAGATCCTGTTCCAATTGTTTGCGTTGACCGGACAGTTCTTCATTCCGCTTGCCCGCTCCATCAAGCTGGGTGCGCAATTCGGCTGTTTCCTTGTTCGCCGCTTCGATATCCCGCTCAAGCCGGGACGCTTTGGCCGCCGCGCTCGCCGCAGATCGTTTGTGGGATTCCGTTTCGTTACTGGTTTTTTTCAGTGTTTCTTCCAGCGCTGTTTTTTCCTGATCCAATGCCGATTTCTGCTGCTGTACTTCGTTCAATTGCTGCTGCATGCGGCGTAATGCCTGCCGCTCCTTTTTTTGATCCGCATTGCCGGCGGCGCTTGCAGCCAGGGAAGGGGGGGACAAGGCTCCCGCCAGCAATACGACGGCGATTCCTTGGCACAACCATCGCGGAATCATTTTCTTACGGTTATTCATGCGAAAGCTTTCGATTGTCAGCAGAGTTTTTTTATCCAATTAATGTCTCTCACAGGAAACGGTATAGGCGTTGAACCCACCACCACCATACGTGCGCGGTAAGCACACCTTTTGGATCCCGCATTTCCCTGCCAGCCGGAAACTCGCGGCCCCACTTCCGCTCAAAAAGTCAGAACCGGGCATTCAGATCCAGATTGATCGAATCGATGGACAGAGGCAAGCCGCTGACTTGATCGTATGACATATAGCGGAGGCCAAGCCAGGTGTTATGCGCCACGCCGTACAGGCCCTGGATAGTGTAGCCCTTGTGGTTGGTTCCGCCCATGAGATAGTTGGAATCAGTGAAGGCATCCAGCATCGAATCCCGCTCGGAGCGGCGATAAAACCCAAAAACCTGCCACTGGTGCCGCTCCGCGATTATGGGGTAACCCACGGTGAGGCGGAGCTGATAAGCATCGATCTCCGGCTTGATGTTCTGCCCACTGCGGGCAAAAATTTTATTCTCGTCATAACCCACGTTGCGTACGTAGTCCACAGTGCCAATAACATGGATGGGCTTGAATTTGGAGTAGTCAGCCACCATGGTCACGTTGGCAAGCCGGTAATCGGCCGCCAAAGCCCATAGATTAGTAGTGGGGTCACCATCGTTGTCGATGTTGAAAAGACTGTTGCCTTTTTGCCTGAACAGCGGGGCGCTCTGATTGAACAGAGTATCGCCAAAGTTCGGGTTGCGGACGCCGTTAATATTGCGGTAGTCATAATAGGCGGCTCCCAGCCTGAACTTGGTGTCGGTATTCTCGGGTGCCCACTCCAATCCGGCCTGAGCCCCGAAGAACCATTTGTCCTTGGCCTTGACGGTCTCGCTTTGATTGATTTGCTGCAATGGAAATACCCCGGCGTTGAGGAACGGCTTGACGGTCCTGCTTTCTTCTTTCAGCCAAGGATGAAGATTGATTGCCAGCCCTTCAAAGTTTAGGTCAACGTCCCATAACAGATCGGTGTGTACGACTCCGGCCGTGGGTACGGTATGCGGCCCCGTCCTGAGCGTTCCCGTGTAGATATTTCCGACAGTGCCCACGAAGAAAGGATTGGGAATACGTCCGGCACTGACCGTGACCCAATCAAGGGGCTTGAGTTTGAGGTAAACCTGATCCACCACAATGGCAAATTTGCTGTTAAAGGTTCCAAATGTCTGAAGGGTGGAGACCGGCGATCCGATGGATATCGGGGGGGGGCCCAATACATCCCCGGTAAGTGGCGGATCATTGATATTACCGGTGGTTAACCGCAACCCCAGATCCACTCCGCGGGTGACGTTGGCGTTGATGCCGAGCCGGAAGCGCACCCGTTCCCGATGAAGGCTGTCCTCAGTGGTATTGTCGATATTCTGGCCGTTGGCCTGAAAATTGGCCGCGGGAGCGTTGGTGTTGGCGTAAAAGTCAGCTTGCTCGCGCAGGCGTATATCTCCTTCCATCGTAAAGCGGTTAACCCACTCGGGAACGGCATTCACGTCACCCCAGCGTTCCTGCTTGGCCTGACCCACCACTTCTTGGCGTAACTCATCGCGAATTTCCTTTTTGACATGCTCGGGTATGTAAGGAACCCGTACCTCGCCTTTCTTCGGCTCGCCAGCCGCCGGCTGCGGGTTCCCCTGTGCTTGCTGCAGGGAAGCCCTTGCCTTCAGTTCCGCCTTTTTAATCATTTCGTCGGCCACTTCCTGCTTGATCACGCCTTGCTCAACCAGCAACCGAATCAGATTCAACGTGGTTTCATACAGAACTTCGACCTTCTCGCGCTCATCGGGTTTTGCGTGCGCGCCGCCCGCGAATATCGCCGTCATGGCGGCAAGGGTGAGTATCAATCGGATATTCATTATAGTTTTTTTTCTTATACAAAATCAGGCACGCGAGGTCACGCGTATCTTCAACGGTTGTGGCATGTCGGCGGGTGGATTCTCACGCAGGGTCCGCAAGTTCTTCAGCACATCCTGGATTAATTCATCGACTTTCGGATCACCTGTTTTATCGACCGCCGCTATTCGTGATACCTTCCCGTCAGCGTCAATCCATACCTTCACCACCACCCTGTAAGTCTTGTCTTTGAGCGCATGCTCACGCGCCAGCGCATCCTGAAAAGCGGAATTCACCGCGTCATTTACTATGGCGTCATACCAGGCCCATGGATTCCCCCTGGAGCCGCCGATAAGATCGGCCCCGCCTTTCCTCCCCACGAGTCCGAATCCGTCACCACTTCCCGTTCCTTCGGCATCGACACCCAGATCCGGCCCCGGCGGCGGTTCATCGGCTTGATCCATCGGTTCTGGCTCTGGTTCGGCCAGCTTTATTTCTTCCTTCACCACCGGTTCCGGGGGTTTTTCCGGTGGGGGCGGGGGAGGCGGCGGTTTGATCAAAGTAATCTGCTGAAGCGACGGCTTTCTCTGCGGCGTATCGTCGTCCAGGAAATGTTTCAACCACAGCCCCGACCCGACCAGGACAACTCCACAAACCGCAACACCTGCCCAGCGCCTCCAGGAGACTGGCCTTTGCTCTTCCTTGGGGTCTTCCATGGCATTATTTCACCAGGCGCTGGGTCACCAAGCCCAACTGCGTGATATCCAGCTGACCCAGTAATTCAAGTACATCCATCACCTTGCCGTACTGCACTACCGTGTCCCCCTTGACTACGACCGGCAATTCTGGATTAGCCGCTTTCAATTGACCCAGACGGGTTCGAAGCTCATCCAGCGTCACGGGATAAGCATCCAGAAATATTTGCCCGCTTTCGTTGATCGTGATCGCTTTGGTTTGCGGTTTAGCCAGACTGGGGGAACTGCTGGCTTTGGGCAGGTTGACTTTTATACCCTGTACCGATGCCGTCGTCATGATAATGAAAATCACCAGCAACACGTAGGCGAGATCCAGCATGGGCACCACATTGATCTCGTCGTAAAGCTCGTTGTCTTCCTGAACCTTCATGCCATTCCCTGTCAGCGGCTGTAATTTTCGGCAAGCTTGGTAATAAACTCATCGACAAAGATATGCATTCTCGATACGATGGCCTTGATGCGTGAAGCCAGGTAGTTATAGCCAAACAGTGAGGGGATCGCTACCCCCATCCCCGCCACCGTCGCCGCCAGGGCCGCCGCGATGCCGGGCGCAATGGCGTTGACATTGACATCACCAGCGGCCGCAATCGCCGCAAACGTGATCATGACCCCCATTACCGTGCCCAGCAGGCCGATGAAGGGCCCGCCGGAGATGGCGATGGTGAGCAGTACCATGAATTTGTTCATGCGCTGAATTTCTTCCAGCAGCCCGGCGTCCAGGCTGGCGCGAATCGCATTAAGCGATTGCGGCGACAGCGACTTGTCAATATGGGTCGCATCGGTATCGTCGAAGCGATGCGCCAATTCAACTGCGCCAATATGATAAATACGGTAGATCGACGAATGCTCGAACTCTTTTCCCAACCCCTTGGCTTTGTCTATCACCGCCAGATCGGTCGATAGTTCGCGGAATTTGGTCATAAAGCGGTGATTGGACTTATCCACCCGGTTAATGTAGACAGCCTTGCTGTACATCACCCATATGGCGATCATTAGCATGATCGCCAGGAAACCAATCGCAATCCACCCATCCACTGTCAATGATTTGAGGATAATGCCCAGGTGCGAGGCTTCTTCACCGCCTTCGCCTGCCTCATCCTCGCCCAAGGTGACCAGTTTGCCGTCCTGCCCCTGCGCGGCCTGCACCGCAATCCAGTCCGCATTGCGCGCCACGCCAGACACCTGCAACTCGTCCATCTCACCCTGGAATCCAGCCCCCAGCGTTGCGCTGCCGGTTGGCAATACCACGCCCGGCGCTTCGCCCGCCGGCTTGCCGTCCACATATATGCGTAGCGCATTCGATACCGTTAATCCAAGGTGATGCCATTTACCCAGGCTCACCGCCGTGCTGGACACCAGGCTTGACGCGCCCGATTGCACCTTGACCATACCGCCTTCCAATGAGACGCGCAGACCATCGGATTGAACGATGACGCCATCCAGCGAGGCTGGCTTGATCCATACGGCGAAGCTGAATCCGCTGGTTGCATTCACGGCGGGAAGCGTGATGCTTTGTGACCCGTTGAATCCGGCACCACCGTTCGAGAAGGAGGCAGCTACCCGCTGGACGGAAGACTGCACCGCATGCAGGCCGTTTACGCCGCTGTCCTGGGGATTTCCGTCCGGCTCCGCAAAATGATAGACGACGCTGGCGGCATCGTAAGTGGCTTTCGGATTCGCTGCGGAGGTCGCCTTCTCGTTACCGAAATAAAGGAATATTTCCGTCTGCGATAACAATTTAGGTACGTTAACCCATACCAGCGCCAACTCATTCCCTACATCCCATTTCTCAAAATGGAATTTCAGTTCAGTCTTGTCATCTCCGGCGATCAGGCGCAGGTCGCTGCCGTTATCGTTGGCCGAGAAAAAATCAAAGTTTCCCGTGTGCAAGCGGATCAGTACCGGCGCATCCGCGACTTCACCCGCTGGATTGGTCAGTGTGATTTTCTTGCGGCCGGTCCATTCGTCATTCCACCAAGCGTGACTGGATAAAGAAACGGTGCATAAAGCAAACGCAAGCAGGAACGTAACGACACGCATGGGTCTATCAACCTGGGTATAAACGAGCGAGGATTATGCGCGTCCCAGATTACAGACATTAGTAGCGATAATGATCCGAACGCATCATGACCGGTCCCTGGGCAATGGAACGCGTTGAAGGTTGGAGAATTAATATCCACGGCCATCGCGGGCGGGAATCCGACTAATCGCGTCTAGTCTGTTTGACTCAGGCTTAGCCTGCAATATCAATAGGGTTTTGTAACATAGGACGATGAACCAGCCCATTAGAATTTGCATTGAACCGGCGGCTGTCGTTTCATCGAAATGGAGATTTTTGCGCGGTGGATTTCGCCCCTGCGAGAGGGACGGAAAGAATTTATTTGGTGTTGACTCCGGCTTTTATTCCCCGGCTTGCGGGCTGCGTCCAAGCCGGACTTGTTCTGATGTTTCCTGCTGCTACAGGCAGGTTTTTTTGCGGTACGATTTTCTCGCTTTGATCCGTTTGGATTAACAACAGCCACGTCAAATTGAAAAAGAAAACAGGTAGCGTCAGAAGTTACCATTGATCGTAGATGTCACTACCAAAGTTTTTTGTTACCCGGAGCCCGACATGTCTACCAAAAATTCAGCTTTCGCACTGGCGGCTTTTGCCCTGCTGGCTACGCTATCCATCATCGACATTGCCTCTTCCGCAAGCCGGCACGATGACGATGGGGATGATGGCGAATCGAGAAACAGTATGAATATCCAGCTCGGTCCGCGTCCTTTCTTCCTCGTCAATGACATGGAGCCCAGCGCTCTCAAGAACAGGCTCAAACATTGCGGCAATGGCCTGTTCCGTAAGACCGATTTCTCCATTGGCCACCGTGGCGCCGCTTTGCAGTTTCCGGAACATACGAAAGAATCTTACGAGGCGGCTGCTCGCATGGGGGCGGGTATTGTGGAGTGCGACGTGACCTTCACCAAGGACAAGGAACTGGTTTGCCGCCATTCGCAGTGCGATCTGCACACCACCACCAATATTCTTGCTACGCCGCTGGCTGAAAAATGCGCCAAGCCATTCACACCAGCGCAGGTTGATGCCGCCGGAAACATTATTCAGGAGGCTTCGGCACAGTGTTGCACCAGCGATATCACTGTGGAGGAATTCAAGAGTCTTAAAGGCAAAATGGATGCCTTCAACCCCGCCGCGACGAGCATTGCGGAGTATCTGGGCGGCACACCCAACTGGCGCACGGACCTGTATGCCGGTCCCACCAGCGGCACCCTGCTTACCCACAAGGAGAGTATCCAGTTATTCAAGACGCTGGGCGTGAAAATGACACCCGAACTCAAAAGCGCCAGCGTGACGATGCCTTACGACAGCGATGGCGACGGTGTGGGCGACTATACGCAGGCACACTATGCTCAACAGATGATTGACGAATACAAGGCGGCGAACGTCAAGCCCCGGAATGTGTATGCCCAGTCCTTCGACATTCGCGACGTGCGCTATTGGATCGCCAACGAACCGCAGTTCGGCAAACAGGCGGTTTACCTTGACGACGCCAATATCGTAGCTGAACTGCCCAATGCCGCGCAATTGGCCGCCTACAAGGCCGAGGGCATCAATATCGTCGCCCCGCCCATGTTTGCGCTGCTGGATATCGATGGCAACGGCAACATCGTGGCCTCCCGATATGCCCGTCACGCCAAGGCCGCTGGACTCGACATTATCACCTGGACCCTGGAGCGTTCCGGCATTCTGGCTGATGGCAACAACGACTTTTATTATCAGACTTTTGATTCCGCCATCAAGCGCGAAGGCGACATGATGAAAGTGCTGGACGTTCTGGCCAGGGATGTCGGCATTCGCGGCATATTCAGCGACTGGGCCGCCACCGTGAGTTACTATGCCAATTGCATGAAACTCAAATAATTCCCGGATCCCGCGGCTTTCAGGGTACGGAGTAAGGCGCAACGGCGCGAAATGGCGCCGTTGCGCGGGGCGGAGGGTTACTGGAGGCCGGTCATAGACTATTAGCTTTTATGACAATACAAAATTTGTAACACGAGAGTATGAAAATAAGCTCATGTAGAACAATTATGCGTTCAATTCAAGCCACTCACTGAACACCCCTGACACCTGCAAGGAGATATGATGAGCAGCGCCCTGCACCCCGATGGAAAAACAAATCCCCGTCGTACCAGCAGTAACGAATCCAACAACCCGTCCCTCCATGATCTGATCGAAGCGCGCAAACTATCGCGCCGGACCTTCCTTCAAGGTTCCCTGGGCATCACGGCGATGGCCGCATTCGGTGGTTCTTTGTTCGATGGCCTGGTCAAGTATGCCTATGCGGCACCCGCCCCTCTGAACGGCATCGGCTTCAGTTCGGTGCCCGCCAATTTATATCTTTCGGCGGGGGATGACAGGGTCACCGTACCCGCCGGCTACACTGCCCGGGTACTGGCCGCCTGGGGCGATTCCCTCACCGATGCGCCACATTGGGACTCTTCGGGCGCGATGACCGAAACGGTGCAGTTGCATACTTTCGGCGCCCATATCGACGGCATGCACCTGTTCCCTTTCCCCGCCACGGGCGCAGCCGGCATCGCCAATACTCGCGGTCTGCTGGTAACCAACCATGAGTACGTCGATCCTCCCCTGGTCAATAACATCACTCCCGCATCCGGCTACGCGGCCGCTGCCATCACCCTTGACATGATACGCGCCCAGCAGGCCGCGCATGGCATAAGCGTGGTCGAGGTATGGAAAAAAGACGGCATCTGGGAAGTCAAGCGTCCCTCCGCCTTTAACCGGCGCATCACCGGCAACACTCCCTGCAAGCTCAGCGGTCCAGCCGCCGGCCACGATTTGATGAAGACTGCCGCCGACCCCAGCGGCACGAAAGTGCTCGGTACGCTTAATAATTGCTCCAACGGCTATACCCCCTGGGACACCTACCTTACCTGCGAGGAAAACTGGAATGGCTATTTCTCCAACGAGACCGGGGATGCAATCGGCGTATCCGATCCGCAGCGGAAGCAGGAAATTCTTGCCGGCCAGGCACGCTACGGCGTGGTCAAGGGAGGCTCCGGCTACCGCTGGCACGAGGTCGATCAGCGCTTCCGCACCGACCTCAACCCGAATGAGCCGCATCGTTTCGGCTGGGTGGTGGAAATCGACCCCTGGAACCCAAAAAGCACTCCCATCAAGCGCACCGCGCTGGGTCGTATCAAGCATGAAAACGCCTGGAGCGTGGTGGGCGCCGACAACACAGTCGCCATATACATGGGTGACGATGAGCGCAATGAGTATCTTTACAAATTTGTCTGCGCCAATAAATACAACCCCAGGAACCGCGCCGCCAATCGCGATCTGCTGGACTCCGGCACGCTTTTCGTTGCCCGGTTCGACGCCGGCGGCAGCGGCCTCTGGCTGCCCCTTACGTGGGGCCAGAATGGCCTGGTACCGGAAAACGGCTTCGCCGATCAGGCCGAAGTGCTGATCAAGACCCGCCAGGCCGCCGATCGCCTGGGCGCCACCATGATGGACCGTCCGGAGTGGATAGCGTCGCACCCCGTCACGCGCGAGGTCTACATTACCCTCACCAACAACAATCGCCGCGGCAGCAACCCGCCCTCCGGCAACAATCCAGACGGCACCACCGGCGCCGGCAGCGCCCGGCCGCCGGTGGACGCCGCAAATCCGAGACCGGACAACCGCTATGGCCACATCATCCGGTGGCGCGAAAGCATGGGCAAGGTCGATGCTACGGATTTCGAGTGGGATATTTTTGTCGAATGCGGCGACAAGCTGGCCCCGCAGCCTCACCACCGGGGCAACATAATCGGTGACGACTATGGCGCCCCGGATGGCCTCTGGTTCGACCAGGACGGCCGCTTGTGGATCGAGACCGACCAGATTGGCAACGCAACCGGCGACTGGGCCAACATCGGCGGAAACGTGATGCTATGCGCCGACCCCTCTACTGGAGAAACCCGCCGGTTTCTCACCGCGCCGAAGAACTGCGAAGTCACCGGCGTCACCCATACCCCGGATGGCAAGACCCTGTTCATCGGCATCCAGCACCCTGGCGAGGATTGGCAAACCCATTACACCGAGAACTCGACCTGGCCCGATAGCGGTATCAATGGTCCGACCACGGCCAGCGGTTCTCCATCCGCATTCAAGCCACGCTCCGCGGTGGTGGTCATCACCAAGGACGGTGGCGGCGTGATTGGCACTTGAGGCGGCCGTTTAATTCACCCCCGCGATGCTAAAATCATCGCGTCTCGAAAAGGAAGAAACCTCATGAAGCTGAAAGCCCTGTTCATAGCCTGCACCATGAGCCTTGCCCTGCCGGCTCATGCCGCGCTCACCTCAAGGGCCACCGATATCCTTGATCCGCAAAGCATCGATTTCGAGAATTTTGACGGCCTTATCACCAGCGGCCCGGAGATCGTCGCACCCGGCGTAAGCTTCACCGGCACTCCGAACTCCATCCTGGGCGCCTACATCGCCGATCTGGGGAACAACGGCATATGGGGCGCAGGTAATCATTTTGCTGGCACGGATATCACCGGCACGCTCAGTTTTACCTTCGTCACTGGACTGACCCAAGCCGTGGGAGCTTTTCTTAACAGTTACAACGGCAGCCCCGTGGTCATCAGTGTTTTGGGGGATAACCACCAGGTAATCGAGTCCCATACCGTTAGTATTGATACACCGGATGGCCTCAATTCAGGGAGCTTCTTCGGCATCACACGGACGAGCGCCGACATTCGCTCGATTTCATTCAGCGGGCAAGGGCTGGTGGCTGACGACGTGACATTTACAACACCGATCCCGGAACCGGAGGCATACGCCATGCTCCTGGCGGGATTGGGCCTTGTAGGTTGGACAGCTCGCCGCCGTAGGACAGCAATAAGTAGGAATAAGCCTGAATCCGCCGGTTGACCACTCGTCCTTCATTAACGATGATTCGCTAAGGCTTTCTGTCTTGGCGAATTCGCTCCACGGCGGAAGCCGATAAAGGTTCAGACTGGATTTCGGGTCAAGCCCGGAATGACGAAAGATGCGGTAGCCCGCTGCTTATTTCTCCCGAACCACCGGCAGCCGGCTTCATCCTCCACCCCCGTTCTCGCTATTCCCCACGCCCGATCACCTCGGCTGAAATAAAGGTGGGTTTAATCTTTCTCATCGCGTCGGCAGTCCGTGCGGCATCCGACAGATTCTGCGACAAAGCCGCCGTCGCCTTGGATACATCATCTCCTTGCGAAGCAGCGCCCGAGGTGGTGGCACTGACCGCGCTGGCATCCGCCACCGGGGTGCCGGTGGAAGTCCCGGCCACGGCAATGTTGTCCGCGCCCAGCACGACCTGAGCGGCGATATTGAGGTTGTTCGCCCGGATGCCGGCGTCGCCCGCATTCACCGTGCCTTTGGGCGCGATCAGATCGATATCGCCCGCGACCTTGCCGCCGCTGGAAAGCGCACCGATCCCGCTGCCGGAAGCGGCGCCCTGCAATTCCTGCGTCACGTTGCCCTGCGAATCCACCTTGATGATCGGCGGCGGCACCGCGGTCGCCGTCTTCTTGCCTTTACCGGCGTCGATATCGCCCTCGCTCGACCACAGCAGCACATCCCCCCCGCCCACGGTAAGAATGCGCGACTGATTGACCAGGATATTGTTACGGGTGAATCCACGCACATTACCGTCGGCCACCGTGAGCATACCCAGGACGTCATTGCCGGTATTCACCAGCACTTCCGGCGTATTGCTGAGACCGACGATCAGGTCGCCGCCCGGCACCATGAACTCGATATTGCCGCCCCGCTCGGTCTTGATGCGGCTGGCGAACAGGTTGATCTCTCCCTGGTAATTCTTGAAGCTGCCATCCTCATTCTTCTCGCGTATCCCCGGAAACACCAGTTCCAGCGCCGCATAGCCGCGTTCATAATCTCCCGCGAACGGACTGTCGGGATTGTTCGTATCGCGACCGGTGACCAGCAAGGCGGTATAGAGCATCTCGCGCACCATGCCGCGCTGGGTATCCGCATCCCGCGCCTGGACCGCCTGGACCGCCGCCAGCGCATCGGTGCCGTTCAAATCGTCGTTCCCCACCAGCCAGCGCGCCTGCCATAGCAAGGCATCATCCGGGTTGCTACCTGCTTCTTCCAGTTCGGCGGCCAGCCGGCCAACGGCGCCAGTATAGTCGATTCCCTGCGCACCCACCCCCGCTGCCACATGAATATCGGCACCGCCCCTGGGCAGTTCGGCATTGTCGAGGTCGCCCCGGCTGACGATACCCGCCGACGTCCCGAGGTCGATATTACGTCCCGCAGTCACCTCCAGCCGTCCCAGGCCGCCTACCCAGATTTTGGCGTTGTCCGTCCGATCATTTCCGGAAGTAAAGACCACATCCCTGCCTGCGACTACCCGGCTGAGATCACCGGCATTGGCATGTTGCGCCAGAATGCCCACATCGCGCACATCCTGTCCCGCACGTACTTGAACCGCCTTGGATAAGTCCAGAGTAACTTCATTAAAGTTGCCCTGGATATCTCCCGCGACAGCATATACCCGCGCCGGTTGATTATCACCCGCATGCACGGGAACAGGCGCATGAAGAAATACTTTAAAATCGGAATCTATCGTGGAAAGCGGGAATTGATTGGATCTTACGGCGGGCCGGACTTCATCCGGGACCAGTGCCGGATCCCTGTCGCTCATGACTAGCGGCGCACTCATAGTGATGGAATTCGCCGCCAGCAGCGCCAGGTCAGCACGGGCTGCCGGACTCAGTACGCTCGATGTAGACGGCGTGTGAATATCTCCCTGAAACGCCGTAACCAAAAGGGTGGGCGGCAGCAAGGATAGTAGCTCGGGGTCATAGATAGTTTTCGATACATTGAAATTCAGCGGTCGTGTGTAACCGCTTACCAGTATGCTGGTCTGGTTGGTCAGAGTCGCCGCTCCATCCAGGCTCTGCAGTTGCACGCCGCTGTCCCGGCCGTAGGTCGAGAAGAGACTCCAACCAGCGACGTTGGAACTGGGGTTAGCAGCATTGAGGTTGAATGTTGTTCCCCTTCCGGCAGACTGGATCACCAGATGCGGATTCAATACCGTTTGAATATTGACATCCCCCCGCGCTTCCACCCGCGCTTGAGCATCCCCCAGCGCTAGGATGGTATAAAGTGGGCCACCACTCACATTCTGCCCGCTATCCACCTTGCCGCCCGCCTTCAGTACCAGTTCGCCATGGTCGGCATAATATTGGCCGCCCAGCAGATCACCGCCAGCTTCCACCCGCACGTCGCCACCGCCGGTTTTCACCAGTTGGCCGACATCCGGCGCGGTCGCCATCATGCGCGCCTGGGTCGGCGTGCTGGCAGAGACATTCTCCACCTTACCGCCGGCAGTGAGCGTGACACTGCCGCCGCCCAGCGCGCCGATCCCCTGCTGGAACTGGTCGAAGCGCACCCACCAGGCAGGCTGGAGCGTATATTCGCCAGTGGCATCATTCAATTTTCCCTGGCGGAACAGCCAGTTGGAATAGAGCTGTTTCGAGGGCATGCCCACTATATCGCCCGCCGCCGCCAGGCTCACGTCGCCGCCGCCCTGGCTGAACTGGGCATTGGCGGGTACGACAAATCCATTAGCCAAGTCGGCAATCCGGCCAGCGGTATAAATCGCCGCGTTTTCATCAGCCAGCCTGATATCGCGCCCCGCCGCAATGCGGATGTCGCCGGTGCCGGTGCGCACGAGTTTGCCCGCCGCCAACGTGACATCACCGCTGCCCGCCCTGACCGCCAGCGGATCGGCCGCATCGGCATCCGCTCCCGCAACCAGCCGGTAACCCCAGGAATCGCCGGGCAACAGCGTGGCCGGCGTGGTGCCGCTGCTGAATGACGTCGCCACGTTGAATCCATCCGACAGATTGTTATCGAGATTGAGGTTGCCCGCCGCCCGCAAGGTCAGCATGCCTGGCTCTTCTCCCGCGGGACGGGTGGCGAGATTCCAGTTATTGCTGAGGGTGAGATCGCCGGCCGAACGCACTTCAACCCCGGCGCGCACATGGAAGGCGGGATCGCCGGCCTTGCCCAGCCGCGAGGTTATCGCGGCAGCGTGAGACGCGAAGCTGGTGTTGTCGGTGTTCACTGTATCCAGGCTCAGCGTCGTGCCGCTGCTCGCACCGCTACCGGTAAGCGTGGTGATATTGTCGTAGACCTTGACCGCTTCGACCACTACTGATCGAGCACCGCTGATGTTGCTGTTGATGTTGCCCACTGCCACGTCGCTGCCTGCGCCGCCGCCGGTGCGGGGTGCGCGCAGCAACACCTCTCCTCCCTCGCTCGCCTGGGCGCCACTACCTCCATGCACATCCAGGGTACTGCCCGCAGCGAGATTCAGCCTCCCTGCGGTGGTGCCGATTTCCACTTCACCGCCATGCTTACCATTGCCGGTGGCGTAGGCATCCAGCTTTGCACTTGCCAGCACCGTTACATCATTCTTTGCATAAAGACGGATGTTGCCCGCATCGCCACCCGAGGCATCGACATGCCCCGCGACATCGAGCTTGCCGCCATCCACGGCAATATGGATGTCCTTGGCCTTGACCGTATCGGTTGCAGCCAGCCTGACATCGCCGGTGCGCACACGCAGCGTCCTCGCACCATCGAATACGCCCTGGTTGAGCGCCGTGTTCAACACGGAGAAGTCGGTCAGCGCAGCCACATCCAGGTCGAAGCGCCCGCCCTCGCCCCGGGCGCCGCCAGCATTCGCCAGGGCCGCGCCCTGCAAACTGCCGTCTGCTATATCCGCCGTACCATTGGCTGCGCGCACGATCACCTTGCCCGCGTCGCCGCCCGGCGACGCGGAGACATTCACCTGGGCGCCGGTTTGCACCACCACGTTGCCGTTATCGCTGGCCAGCTCGACGATACCGCCGGGCGAGGCGCGCTCGACGTCGAAAAAAGCCATCGAACGTCCGGCAGCGCTCGCTACCGCGTTCGCGCCCAGCGTAAGATTGCCGGACGTCGCCGTCAGTTGGAGCTGCCCCGAGGGCAAGATGGCCTCGGTATCGAACATCAAATCCGTGCCCGACAGCGCCCATCTCGCCCCCAGCGCAGTCACCGGCGCGAGCGCACGGTCTGCCGCCGTGTCGGCTACGTTGAGCGAGCCGGTTGTGGTCAGGGTTTGGTTGGTCCCCAGCTCGCCACTGAGGCGCGCAACATTCAGGTTTGCAGTTGCGGCGGCGATATCGGTGCTGCCCGAGCCGCGCCCGATGAGTTCATTGGCGCGGATGTCGACCTGGGAAAATCCCTGGATGGCTTTGGCGCCTTCGCCCAGCACCAGTTTGTCCGCCTGGATCGCCAGTACGCCGTTGCCAGGCGTGCCACCGGGGGTGAAGGTCGCTGCCGCCGGGTTGGAAAGTACGATGCTGGTTGCGCGCAGATTTGCGGTTTTACCGCCGTTGTTCAGCCCGGCCAGCCCGGCGCCCGACAGATTCAAGGCTTGCAGAGTCGGCTTGCCCTCGGCATTCACCCCGCCCACGCTGACATCCCCATACAGATCAAAGGTGGTGTAACTTGCCAGCGTCAACGAATTCAGGCTGTTCAGGCTGTCCAGTTCCGCCTGGCTGAATATCAGGCCTTCGGCGCCCGCCGGCGCATTGCCAAAATTGACGCGGGTCGCGCCTATCGTCAAATTTCCGGCGACCGGATTACCCTTATCGTCAGCAAAAAGAGTGGTGCCCGTAAACGCATTCTGCAGCGTGGCGTCCAGCGTGATCGAATTTGCCGAACGGATCGTGCTGCCGGTTTCACCCGCCAGCGTACCCACACTGCGATCCGGGCTACCGGTACGCGAAAAGCTGGCGGACGTTGACGCGACCCGTACCAGGGCGCCATTGTCGGCGGTTTCGTAGCGGTTTGTGTTATTCGCATCGCCCCCCGCACCGGGCTTAGGGTCTTGCGTCTCGATAGCGCTACCGGCTTTCAGCGTCAGGGTATCCTTCGCCGCCAGGATGATTTCGTCGCCCTTCAGGGCGTGATTGGCGTCGTTGGCCAATATCACCTCCTCGGCATTAACCGTGAGGAGTGTGCTGGCGCTACCCGGGGCGAGGCTGCGCGTGCCACCCAGGAACAGGCTGGCCGCACCCATGGCGTTGAGCGTGCCGGCCGCGATACGCGTGGCCAGCGGATCGATTCCCTGCGTTCCGGACGATGTGCCGTTGGTGATGGCGATTTTAAACGCGCTGATATCCACCGCCGCCCCCCGGCCGCCCCCGGCCGCGCCCAGTTTGAAAAGGGCATCCAGCTTAAGCCCGCCTGCGGTATCGATGGAGAGAAGCCCACCGTCCTGCGGGCGAACAGGGTTGGCGGCGAAAAAGTCCGAAGCACGGGTAAGCGTAATTTCCGACCGCTGCAAAACCTGCTCACGGGTCAGCACTTCAAATCCGCTCCACAAGGCGTCACGCGGCCCCCCTACCGGTGCCCGGCTGTCCGTGACATAACCCGGCACGACCTGGGTGCCATCCTGCCTGCTGTAAGCCTGGCCCGGCAACAGGTTATGCACGTCCGCGCCCAGCCTTACCGCATACGCGCCGGGCAGCAGTGCATAGTGCGCGGGCAGCAAGGTGTACACACCTGCCGGCAGACCCGGTATGCCGGAGAGATACACGGCATCCCCCGCCGCGCGGTCGAAACCAGTACTCTCCTGCCTGTCGCCTGGGGCGAATCCGCTCGCATAGCCCGGCAGGATGGCATAGGTATGGGCATCGTTCAGGATATCGCGCGACCCCCCTGGACCCACGCTGAACTCGTAGGCCTGCAAGTCGCCGCCGCCGGCGAGATCCAGAGTTGCGCCAGCTTGCATGTCGATATTCGCCGCCTGGGTGCGTATGGATTTTTCGGTCAAGCCAGACTGCGGGATTTCGTTCGAGTCGGGCCTGTACACCCAGCTGCGGCCATTCACCAGCATGCCAAACGGAATCAGGCTGCCGGGCGTGGCGGAGATCGAGGTCAGGCTGCCTTCCTTGAACGTCAAGGTATCGGTGGCGTTGAAAGCGAGTTGGCCGAACGGCGCCCACACATTGCCGTCCTGCACGATATTCGCGGCCGTAACCGTAAGGCTGCCCAGGGCGGATAGCGGCAGTGATGGCGGCAGGGTATTGCGGCTGAATGCAACCGTTTGCCCCGGCGCCTGGATGTTGATCTGGCTATAGGTTGTGGGGGCGATCACCGCACCGCTGAAAAGCAGATCGGACGCGCTCGCGAACGTGCCTGTCGGACGCGGCAAGCCGCCGCTGCTTACCCCCGACAGCCTGACCTCCTGGGTGCCGTTCAGTTCGGCGCGTGCCATGCCGGTCAGGGTCAGGTTGCCCGCGAGTTCCAGCAATTGTGCAGCCGCCTTGAGTGTGCCGCTGCCTGCAACCGGCGTGTTGACCACATCCACACGGTTTATGTCGTAATTTCCCAATCGCAGGGTCTCCGCCTTCAGTGCGGCATTCCCTCCCGCCGTTTCGATACGCGGCGCGTCGAGCACTACCTCTTTCAATGATAATGCCCGATTGGCGCCCAGATTCAGATTGTCTTCCAGCCGGATAGCGTCGCGGCTTTTGAGTGTGATGCGATCGAAACCTACCGTTTCCAGCGCTGTAGTGCCAACCTTTGTCTGCCCGTTCAGCCCGCCGGGGATGGCGGCGCCCGGAGCCAGTCCGCCTGCCAGCGGCGCCACTGCCGGTGCCAGACTCAGCACGCGCTCTCCAAGTGGAAAGCCTTTAGTGAGCGCATCACCCACATCTTCAAGTCCCAGAACAAGGTCAAACGTTCCACCGCGATTGAATACACCACCCGCCTGCGCCAGCAGGGTCCCGTCCAGCAGAATTCCCTCGCGTGCGATAATACCGAGCGAACCTGCGTCGCTGCCCACCCACTGCCCCAGCCCCCCCGCCTCATTCAGAATATCCAGCCGCACCGGCGCAGCCCCCGCCATCTTGATACTCGAACCCGCCTCAGCCACAACATAGCCATATTGTGCATTCAAAGCAACGGTGCCACCATTCAGCACTTCGCCCTGTGTAAGGCGATTGTTGTCAAGAAAAGTCAGCGCCGCGCCTGATACATCGAGAACCGCCTGCTTGCCCAGCCACAGACTATTGCTTGCATTGAAATCAAAGCTCTGGTCATGATCGAGCGTCGCCGTAATGCTACCGCCGGGCGCGCTGATGCTCCCTTGTATATCCAGCAGGCGCCCGGCCGACAGCGTGATGTTTGCCCTGGGATCGGCCTCGATGCGTGCGCCCGTGCCGATCGACAAATCACCCGTCCCATCCGCGGTATTTTTTGCCGTCAGGCTCAAATTCGCTGGTTGGCGCACCAGGTCATCCAGCTTTACCTGGCGGGCAAAATCCTCCACCCTGCCACCGCTGGGGCGCAGGGTATAGTCAGGTTGCAATTCCAGGCTAAGGACAGCCGGCTTGATCCGGACACCCTCGGATAAGGTCACATTGTCAATCCCCGCAAGATTGACATCGGCAAACCCGCCGCGCTCGAAAAACGCGGCGCCCAGGTTGACCGTGCCGGCAGTGCTGTCTGGCGTGCCGCCGATCCGGATTTTATTGCTGAAAACGGTCAGCATGCCACCTTTGCCGATGCCGTAGCCATGCATATTCTCCTCGGTGACACCCGACACTGCGTGGCCCGACAGGCTGATCTCGCCGCCATTGCCGGTGATGACATTGCCGCGGCCATCGATCCTGAGCCGGCCGCCGCCGGTGACATCCAGCAGCGTGTTTTGTCCCAGCGCAACATTGTCAACCGCGGTAAGCATGATTTTACCGCCATGCACCAGCGCGACCTCGCCCGAACCCGTCGGCACGCCGCGTAATTCATTCACCCAGGCCCCTCGTGCCGACAGCACCACGCCATCGGCCACCACAACATTTAATGGATCTGGTGAGCGACCGGGCAGCTCGTTTCTATGTGCATCGAGCACAATCGAGCCGCTTGGGGCCTCGATATCGGCGCCGACCGATATACCCTCCGCCGTGATATGCACGCTGCCTCCCTGGGGGACACGCAGAACCTCACGCACTGCCACCGCCTTGTTACTGAAAACTTCCAGGTTGGCAACTTTATCCTTGCCTAGCAATGCGGGATTGATGCGCAGGGTATTGATGAGATCGGATGATAACGCATCGCCAAACTTGAATCCCGCCGGCAGGAGGGCGCCGCTGCTGCTCAACTCGACCAACTGGTTAAGTTTGAATTCAATACTTCCCCCGAGAAGGGGAGCAGCCACTGGGTCGTAGCCCACCCTCAAACGCGCGCCAGCAGGCATGATGCCAAGGTCGCGCTGTACTTCGCCTACGATGGTGCGGCCCTGAATATCAGCCTGCATCACGCTCGCCCGCAGACCGATAACTTCCAGTGCGCCGGCATTCTTGCCCTCGGCATAGCCGGGGTCATAGTTGAAGCTCTGCCCCAGGTCGATCACCTCTTTTATGTTCCAGCGGCCGAAGTCTTGCACGTAGCGGGTGGCAATGCCGTCATAACGCACATCAGCGCGGGCATTGGCGATGTCGGTCAATACGCCACGGGACATGAGCAGCGTGGTAGGCACGCTGGCCGGAGTGTAATTCAGGCTGCCGCCCGACAGGTCAATCACCGCGCCGGATTCGATGATGGCCTCGCCCTGAGAGCTTACACGCACAGTCCCCCCCTCGGTCGAGCGTTCGGCCACGCTCCGTTCCAGGCGCGCCTGATAGGATTGCAGACTGTCCTTGGCGATGAGAGTGGGTTTACCCGCGTTAGCGTTGGCCAAGGCACGATTGATATCGACAAAAACCTTCTGACTGCGAAGCGGGCCGTCGCGATTGACCGGAGAGTCTTTCAGCTCATCCCCCCGCAGTTCGACTTCCACCCCATTGCGCGCCGTGGAAACAGCCACATTTTCCAATCCGGCCACATTGATGCGCGCACCGCTGGCAATATGAACACGGGCAGCATCAGAGACGGGTGCATCAAACATCTGCGTGACCGGATCATTGGTAAATAGCAAGCTAGGATTGTCCACAGCGATGAAATTCACTTCACCCGCCGGCGCATTGATCGCCGCGCCGCCCTCCATCCGCACATCCTGCCCCACCACTTTCACCTGGGAGGGGAGTACCAGTCCGGTGCCGGTCAGCCCATCCAGCACGCCAGTAGAGTCGGATACGTCCGGCAATACCTCGGTCAGGCTGCCGGCGCCGAGTACCGCGCGACCACCACGCGTGGAATTGTCCTGCCCCGTTGCCGCATCCTTCGCCAGCAGGTACACCGAGCCATTGGCAATCACCGAGGTCGTCGCCCGCGCGATGCCCTGCTGGTTGACCGCATATCCCACCATGGTGACGTTGCCGCGCGGCGTGCTCAGCTCGCCCAGATTGGTGACATGGCCGAGTTTGTCCAAGGCAGACTCTTTCAGTGCCACGGTCTGGCCATCCAGCTTGCCATCCTTGACACCAGTGTTGGCCGTTTCGAAATCAGCGAGGCCGGCCGGGCTGTCCACTTCCACCAGCAGGCCGCGCACATTGACGTCTTTGGGTTCAGCCGAAGCCGAACGCAAAAACACCCTGGTGCCCGCCGCCGCGATCACCTGTCCGTCGGGCGCTGCCACCGTGCCTTTATTGATCACCGTCGGCGCGATCAGCATCACCCGGCCCTGGCTGCCCGCCGTGATGCGTGCGCCCTCGAACACCTTGATGAAACCGCCCGTGCCCTCAAATTGCGGGGTCGTCTTCTGCGTGGTCAGGAAGGAATTAAGGATGAAGCTGTCGGCAATATCCAGACTGCTGGCGGTGAAGCTGCCGAGGTTCACCTGCGAGGAACCCATGAAAGCGATACCATTGGTGTTGACCAGGATGATATTCGCATTCTGCCCAACTGCCTGGCTGAGGATGCCGGCGATCACGCTGGGATCATTGTCCCAGACGCGGTTGAGTGTGGTGAAGTTCGCGCCCTGCACCAGGTTCTGCGCGGCGAGGCTTTCCACCTGCTGGAACTGCACCGAGTGGCCGGGGCTGACGTTAAAACTCTCCCAATTGAGAATCGCCTTGTCGCCCACCTGGTTGACAATGGCCTGATGGTCGTGGACATGATAATTCGCCTGCCCGGCCGTGACGAAATCCGGTATCCCGCCGCCGCAACTGCCGCCCGCGCAAGGCACCGGCAGTTCGGCCTGCGCGGATGGGCTCAGCAGCAACTCTACCAGCAGTAGGCCGGTTAGCAGCAGCGCAGCGCCGCTTGCCGCCTTGCCACGGCTGCGCGCGACTTCCGCCGCGGGAACCCGCATGCCCAGGGTGGTGCTGAAAATTAGTCTGTATAGTTTGCGATTCATATTCTCCCCGCTTTTTTTGTAATCCGGCCGAACGCAGTGTCTTGCGCGCTTATGCCGGTTTTCTGAATACGGCTTCGATATCGGTCATACGATGACAAAAATAAACTTTGTCTCAATCGGCATCACCACGCCTGCCGCACCAGAAAATGCACACGCTTATCCCCTGCTTTCGTTCTGTTCACATCTTCCAGCGCCACCGCCCAGCTGAATTCAGCCGTAAAACCGTGCCGGGCCTTGAGGCGCAAACCCGTTCCGGTACCGAGCAGATTGAAATGGTCGATCTGGCCGGGCAATGGTTGCTTCACCCGCACATAACCCCCGTCTATGAAAGCCAGCAGATGGAATTCTTCCAGCGCGGTGGTCAGATGCTTCGCATAATTGGGCGTAAAAGCTTCCAGCCCTCCCGTGGCACTGTCGTCACCCAAAGCCGCGACTTCGAAATAGCCGCGCACGGTACTTATCCCACCGACGATGGACTGCTCATTATTGATAAGCGGTTGGTCCGCGATCTGCCAGCTGGCGCGCCCATACAAACCCCATCCTTGGCGGAAAGTTTCGGTATGGGAAAAATTACCGCGCAGAAACATGTAATTGGAGTGTGCCTTGAACCGCTTGTTGGCAAATTCTGCTTCGTCCCCGACCAGCCCGCGCACATGGAAATTCAGCGATAGTCCAAGTTTGGTATTACGCCTTTCTCCTACCCAGGTACCGTCCCACCCCACGGTAAAGGGCAGATAGCTGATGGGCGTATTAAAGCTGCCGCCGTCAAGAAGATTCACTGCCTGACCAAAATCCTTGTAGTCCACCCCCAGCGTTGCGGTATGGAAGAATGTTTGCCCTCCCGGCAGCGGCAGGATGTAGCGCCCCCCGACTATCAAGCCATTGCCCAGCACATTGAGCGCACCCACCGACGCCACGTCGGACGCGGAATAGACGCTATACAAGGCGAGAAAGCCACCAAACGCCATGGGCATGGTGTAGTTGCCTGAAATCACCTTGCTCTGGTCGGGGTTCTGCGGCGTGATGAGTGCGGTCACCCCGAGACTGTGCTGCTTGTGCCACAGATTGTCCCAACTTACATTCGCACTGAGCCGCGTCAGTGTCGTATTCGGAATCTGCCGGCTGTTCAGCTCTATGCTGCCGTGCAATGGCAACTGATCCTTCACTTTCAGATCGACTTCCACCGTGCCGGGCGTTTTACCCGCCCTTAAAACCGGGGTGACCCCGCGATCGGCTGTGCGATTCAGGGATGCAAGCTGTTTCTGCATCTCGGTGAAGTTCGGCACGTTCCCCTCCGCCAGCTCCGGTACCGCGGCTTTGATATCAGCCGGGCTGAAATAGCGCGAATCGACCACACGCAGGCGTTTCACCGGCGCTTCGGTGACTGTCAGGTTGACAACTCCATCTTCGACTTTTTGCTGTGGAATGCTCACCAGAACCGTGAGATAGCCCGAGTCATGATAGGCGCGTTCCAGCGCATCACGCGCCTGCTCCACCTCCTCCAAGGATTTTTTCTCGCCCATGTAGGGATAAACCGCTTGCTCTATCATCGTGACAGGCAACAATGTCGCACCCTGGACCCGATATTCGAATATATCGAATCGCGCATCTTGCGCGTGGGATGCGGGCATCCATCCCATCAGGCAAACCAGATACGCCAGGTATCCCGTACGCAGCGCATTACGAAGGAACCGCTGAATCAGCCCTCCACGGCGCGCACCGCTCGCAAGAGCGGTAGAATCACGCCGCCCACCCCAAAGAAAACTGGGGACGTAGCCGGTCCCCCTGTGCCAAGGCTTACCGCCTGCCAGCAAAATTGGAGACTGATTCAGCGGTTCCCTAATCATTCGCAACATCCAAACCCACTTTGACCACCCGGCTTCCATATGTACAAATGGGACAACCCTCGAAAGGGTTGTCCCGAACACTACCTCTACCGGCGGCATTGCACCGCCTGTCAAACGCGATTACTACTGGACCGCAGGCTGGCAGGAGTTGCCAAGACGCGCACCCTTGGAGGTGGGGCCGCTGGAACCGGCCACCGGTGTAGCGAAGATGCCCTTCAGATCGCTCTCCCCCAGGGTACCGGTGACTGCCGCGATCAGTGCGGCGCCACTGGCGCTGGCAGGACTGACCGAACCGCCGGCGGTAAACGCCGCCATTTCATACCAGAAGTCGTAAGACCCATCCATCGCTTCCTCGCGCTGCTGGGCATCGGAGTTGGGGGATACACGATTCAGTTTGACGAAAGCCCAGCGATCCGCTGTGGCGGTAGGTGCTGGTGTGTTTTCCATGGATACCACGCCCAGGGCAAATTGGCTCGCGCCGGTGGCCGTGTTCAGCGCGGTTTTCACGCCGCCAGTGCTGGACTGCTCGGTCACGATAGCGGTAGCCGTGCTGTCGGTGGCACGTGCCGGCTCCAGCGAACCTCCAGACAATCCGGTAGCACACGGCTTGGCCAGGAAGCGCATGTTGGAAGCGGACTGGGTGCCGGAGGTAGGCACGCGGCGCGCTAGATTAACCACGGAACCCGCAGGTCCGCCGAAGATGCTGCCATCCACGCTGCCAATCGTACCTTGACCGGCAACAGCGGTATAACGCTGTGACGGCAGACTAGGCTGGCAGGCAGGCGTTAGATTGGGAGCGGTGGGTGTGCCATCGTCGCACGTCGCGGCCAGCAAACCATCGGCCACGTCATTCTTCTGCAACTGGAGGTACAACGGGTAGCTTACCGCCACGCCGAAGGCTTGGCCGATGTTGGTTGCCACTTCGCTGCCGATGGCGCCCAGATCCCGTCCGATTTCCAGGTTCTGCTTGTTGATCGTGTACTCGGTGTCGGAAAAACCGCCATCGGGATAGCTCTGGCCAGGAAGGGCCGAGGCATCGCCTTTGAGCGTGGTGGTGAAGGTCTTGGTAACCGTGTCGCTACAGTTGTTGTAACGGCCGATGGCATAGGACACACCGTTCAGGACGACGTTGGTGCTGCCGGCAGCGCCTGCGGCGCATTTACCGGCAGCGCCCAGCAATGCCAGGTTATTGACGCGTTTGATATTGCCCGGCAGGTAACCATTGGGATTGGGCTCGCCCGCCATGCTCAGATGCGGGGCGTAAGCGTTGAAGGAACCTGCTTCAACTGTGTGGTACACCACCACTTTCTTGCCCGCCAGCGAACCGGCGGCGGCACTCATGGTGCAGGCATAGGCGACCCGGTCGCCGCTGCTCTTGCCGGGCTCGGTGCCGGTGCTTTCCAGGTACATGTGGGCGTCATTGGCGCCGCCGTTGCCGGCCAGGCCATTGCAGAGCGACATCACACTGCGAAATACGGCATTGCTGGGGGCGGACGCGCCGGACAGCCACACGTAGGTGGTGGGGCCGGCGGCAATCTGTGCAGGAGTGAGGGCGAAAGCAACCGGGGTTGCGCCTAGCGTCGCGACTGCGAGCGCGATTTTACTCAATTTCAGTTTCATTTTGATATCCTTTTAACGGGTTGTATATGCGTATTCATCCCTTCTCCGCCTCCCCAAACGGGAGGCGGAAGCGGATCGAAGAAGCGAGTGGCAGTGGTGTTTCAGACCCCTGTGCGGCGACGGACCATCGCGCCGAGCATGCCGAGCCCGGCCAGCAGCATGGCCCAGGTATCGGCTTCCGGTACCGGGCTGGTGATGCTGAGGATACCGGCTTCGTTCAATGCAATCTTGGTGAACTCGCCCGCACCGATAACGCCGTCGTGATTCAGGTCAACACCGAAAGGAGTCTTGGTAGCCTGGGCAAGATTGGAAGTGGAGGAAGTCGTCAAAAACCAGAAGTTCTGCTCCGTACCCAGTACCTGGGTGGTGTCAACCGTAGTCTTCGCCATCCAGTTATCACCTTGGGTCGAACCACCAATTGCGCCGAAGAAGGTATTGGGAGCATCCGTCGGCATGGCAACACTGGCGCCATTGGCATCGGTGGCATGGGTGCCGCGACTATTATTGGCATCGATATACGCTTCCATGATGTTCATCGTTTTCACGTTTGTATTCCCCTGGCTTGGCCAGGAATTCACATTTCCCGTCATCAGATAACGCGAACCGCCGGCGAGATTCCGGTCGGTGTCATCCAGAGCGATCACATTGAATTCGATTTTACCTATGTTGGCTGCACCGACAAAATTCACCAATTGATTCCAGGAGGCGCCGTAGGCACCAGAATTAAGGTTCCACGTTCCGGCAAGGCCGGTCAGGCTGCTGTTCGCGGCGAGCACATCGTTCATTTTTAAGCCCAGATCGAACAAGGCCGAGATATCATCCCCACCGGTGGTAGCGGAATCGCCACCGTAATAGCGTACGTTGAGCAGGAGTTCACCGTTGCCGGTCACGCCACCGTCGATAGCGGCAAAAGCCGGCGCCGAGGCTGCCATGATGGCGGCGACCGCGAGTGCCTTAAGCTTGAAGTTCATTTTCATTACTGATGCTCCCTAAAAAGTTAAATGAGTTGCGCCTGATATCCGATTTCAACCGGCTGACCCATGCGGCTCGTGGCCCATCTGATCAGCCATCCTGGAGCAACCCGGCTACCTCCGCTAACGCTTAGGCCCGCGGCTTTCCGTCCCCGCCTCGCAACGGGTTTGGCTTTGTTCCCGTCTGGCGTGAAGTGCTTGCACTTTCTGCCGGACCCTTGCCACTATATGCAGTGATGGTTAAGCGCTTATGAAGCTCGACCATAGTTTCTGTAGTCCTTCCTGTTCATTTTTCCGTACCGGAACGACACCTGATCCATATCAATCCTTTTTCATGCCGCCCTCTTAGGTTAAAGACCCGATGTGACGTTAAATAGATAGGTCGATGAATTTTTCATAAGGCGTTCGGACTACGCAGCCGCTCGTGTCCGGATGTCTCAACGACTCGCTAGCGGCTAGAGCGTGATCTTCAACGCCATCGCCTTGGCTACCGCATGCGCCCGGTTGTTGACGTTCAACTTGCGCAGGATTTTTTGAATATGATTTTTAACGGTAAGGGGGCTGATTTTGAGCAAGCTCCCGATTTCAAGATTGCTCTTCCCCATCTGCACATAGCGCAGAACTTCCGTCTCCCGGTCCGTGATGAGTTTTCTGTTTTTTTCCACTATGGCACCGGGCTGGTGATGCCGTTCATGGAATAGCATTCGTACCAGTGCCATATGCATATGAGGCGCCAGCAGTTCGAGAAAGTATGCGTGGCGCTCGGTTAACACACCGGAAATTTGCGTAAAGGCAAACAGACTGCTCGTCCGGCCATTGGCATCGAACATTCCGTGCGCCGCGACGCGCTCCAGATTACCGCGCTTGAGATCATTCACAAAATGCTTGTAGGCAATGCCATTGGGATTATTAGGGCAAAGTAGAAATGGCTGGTTCTTGCCCGCGCTCCATGCCGACATGACACGGAATACAATGCCCCCATCCGGCCGGCAAAGCTCGGAAAACAGAATCTCGCTTATTTCAGTACGGCTGAATTTTTCGATGCTGATCGATTGGCCGGACCCCTCATCGAACACGCATATGAGCATGCCGTGCGGCAAAAGGCTTTGTAGCTCGCCTTGTGACCAGAGGAAGAATTGATGGCGCCGGAAAATGCAGGTTGATGAGTCGATGATCCGGAACAGATATTCCATTTCTCGTTCCGTGAGAGTAATGGTTCCCCCCATGATGCCTCTTATGCCTTGATTTTATTTGTGTCGCATACCCGGCCACAACATCGGTAAAGTTGTATTCTTACTCAACTTCGGAGCCCGGCTATTTTCAGCGCTCTGGATGACAGAATCATTAAGGTCGTGTGTCAAATTCGTGAATATGATGCAGGTAGAAAGGATCATGTCAGACGGCATACGGGCATTCATGGCGCCGCGGCGCAGATCCGGAGTCAAAAGATCGTTCAACCTGAATCGGTAGTTTGACATGAGCAGAGTGTGCGGTTTTTGGGATGCGGGCAGCGCATAGGGATGCAACGCGGTCACTGCGACCCTCGCACCGCCCGATTCCCGGCGGCTTGATATCTGGTTGCCGTCGCGGGGGAGTGGTTTCGCGACGAGCTAAGGCATGCGTTCAGTAGGCTGGCGGCGGGGAGACTGAACCTGACGCGGCCGATGGATCAGGTGAGAGTGGAGGGGGCGATGCTTCCGGCTGCGCCGGGGATTGCGGCTGGGATGGGGGTTTGGGTTGCGATTGAGGTGCGGGCTGAGACTTGGACTGAGACTGAGATTGGGGTTGTGATCCCGGTTGCTGCGGGGTGCTGCCAGCCTCTCCCGGCGTGTAGACGAACGCCCAGTCCTGATAACTCGCTGCGTCGGCAAACTTCGCATAGCGCTCGTGAAAATTTGCCCGCTTAAATGGTTTACGGGTCGAAAAACTATGGACTCCGACAATTCCGATGCCGGGCTTTCTGATCAATCCCCACTCTGCTCTGCCCGTCATGGGATCGAAATAGATTTTGCGCAAATGCCGTTTGGGTATCGGGAAACGATCATCGAAAAGCAATTTCTGCTCCGAATCCGGAAAACGCTTGGGCATTCCCGGAGAGCTCTCGTAGTATGATCCGATCGCCTGTCTGAACTGTTCTCCCACGAACATGAGTTCCACTTCTTTTTCCCGTCGCGCTTCGGTTTGCCATAGTTGTCCCGCGGCAGCCAGAACAATACCTGCCAGCGCGACTGTGAAGAGTATCCAGATATAGGTGAATCCTCTTTCCGCACCCATGCCTCAGATCCCTTTTTTACCACGCCTCGTAAAGTGTGCCATCTTTTGCCTGCTCAGGTGAACCGCTACGCACGTCATAAACCCCTCCGCCATCACGGGGGGGAGGCACGGCAACCCATGTTGCCGCGCTTTCCGTCAGCGGGTCGACCGGAATAGCGCGCAAATATCGCTTCTCCACCAATTCGTTCAGTTCGCTCGGGTATTTTCCGGTATCACTATAAAATTTATCAATCGCATCGCGCATGACGTGGAGATCCTGTCGCAGCACCACTTCTTTGGATCTGTCGAGCGAGTTAAAATACCTGGGCACCACAATACTGAGTAAAGTGGCAATGATCGCCATTACGACCAGTAGCTCGATCAGGGTAAAACCGGAATATCTCCAGTTTTTTACCGGAAACCCGCCGACTTTTCCGGCACTTTGCCTGGTTCTCAAAATGAAGGCGGAATAAGCGTTGCGCATCTCTCACCACCTGTCGTAAGCAATGCCATTCAAGCCAATTTGCTGCGAACGGGAGTACACATCAAAAACATCGTTACCCTCTTGCGGATTATCCGGCGGGCTTTCATAAGAACGCTTGCCCCAGGTTTCGGCATCAGGCAGCGCCGGGTCGGTGGACATGGGATCGCGGGGCAATCGCCGCAAAAAATAGATCTTGCGCTTTTCCGGATCCCTGGCATCGGGTACCCCGGCAACCAGGTCTTCCAGTTTGCGAGGATAGTCCGATTCGTCCGCTTTTCTAGCGATACGCCCGTCATTCACCGCCCGCTTATAGGCATCGAGCGCTTCCCGGATCTGCCTTAGCCCCACCCGCAATTCTTTTTCTTTTTCGCGCTGCGCGGTGAGTTCATACAACGGCATGGCCGAAGAGACTAGAACCGCCATAATGGCCATCACGACTGTCAACTCGACCAGGGAAAAACCACCATTTCCCGCTGGGCTTGCGGCCGGAATTATTTTCGCCATGCACTCAACGGATCTCGATATTCGCCACAGGGGGTAATTTAACCTCGGGTGGCGCACCCTCGCTGTCTCCCTGAAATGTAACGCTCCTGACGCTGACCTGAGCCGTGCCCGATTTTTGCGCAATGATCTTGAACGTCAGACTCGCCATCCCCCCGCCTTTGCCCAGTTTCAATTGGCGTACCCCGGATTTTTCTCCCTCATCCAGTACTTCAAGCTGGGCTGCGTCGTAATCCAGTTCAAGGTCGGCGGCGGGCAGGTTTTCCGCACCGGCAAGATTCACGCTAACGGTGAAATCCTTGCCAGGCGCAACCTGTTCCGGCACGTTCAAAGATAGCACCGCCGGGGCTTGAGGGGCGGCCGCGGCGGCCTCACGGACCGGCCGGGATTCATCGAGAAGCGGGCGCGGGATGTCCCTCTGAGTCGCCGCCACGCCTCCCGCGGGTGTGGATGATATCGCCAGCGATCGCGCCGCGACCTTGCTGATCCTTACCGGCAGCATTCCCGCGGTGTTCTCTGTGCCAAAATGAAACTCACTATCTATTTTTGTGCGCCGTGAAATATTGCGCAGGATACGTGGCGTTATCAGCAGCGCGATCTCGGTCTTATTGCGTGTAAGACTCTGACTCGAGAATAATTTACCAATCCAGGGCAAATCTCCCAACCCGGGGACCTTGGTGATGGTGATGCGCTCATCGTCGCTGATCAATCCCGCCAGAACCTGGGTTTCACCATCCCTCAGCATCAGCGTGGTTGCCGCGGTACGGGTACCCACCTGATAGGCGAGCCCACCCCCGGTCACGGGCACTTCCTTGACGATATTGCTGACTTCAAGACTGACCTTCATGGATACCTCATCCTGAAGCGAAACTGTGGATTCGACATCGAGCTTGAGCCCCACGTCAAGATAACTCACCGATGAGGCCACGCCGACATTGGCGGTGGCGGTCGTGGTGACAACGGGAACCTTGTCGCCAATGAGAACTTTTGCTTTCTCGCGGTTCTTGACACGAATGCGCGGATTGGCAAGGACATTGATGATCCCATCCTGCTGCTTGAGGTTGACGATCACTGCGGGATTGGCAATAAATGCGGTTAACCCCTTGGCGCTCCAGCCGAGGTCGTTGATCCCGGTGCTATTAATGGTCCAGGTTGCAGGAATGCCGGCGGCCACACCGCCCGCGGTGAGCATGTTCACATTGATTTGGTTAGGATACTGTAAACCAAGCGTTTGCAGTTTAGTACGTCCGATTTCCAGTACTTCGACTTCCAGCATGACTTCGGGATCGGCCAGATCATTCAGTGTAACCAGCCGCTCGACAAGTCGAATCGCGTCCGGCGTGTCTTTCATGACGAAGAGGTTTAGCGCCTCGTCCACGTGAATATCCTTGGTTTTGACCAGCCCCTTGACCATGGCGACCATCTGTTTCACATCCACGTTCGAAACATAGAAACTGCGTACCGCCAGGTCCTGGTATTCCTTCTGTTTGGCGGGTGTATTGGGATAAATCAATACCGAATTTTCGTTCAGCACTTTGTGTGTCAGCTGATTTGTCATGAGCAGCAGCTTGAACACATCTTCAATGTGGGTATTGCGCAGGAAAACAGTGGTTTTGGTATCCTGCTTGACGTCTTTGTCGAATACAAAATTGATCCCCGCGGTACGCGCCATAATTTCGAATATCGATTTCAAACCGGTATCGCGAAACTCGAGGGTAATCGGTTGCTTGAAACCTGTTTTTAACAAGGGTGGCTGCTCCATGGCCGCCCCGTCTCGCAACTGAAGTTCGGTAAGCTGTCTTATCAGCCGGCGGGCATCCTCTTGCATCGGATTTTCCTGCAGAACCAACC
Organism: Nitrosospira sp. Nsp13; assembly: GCF_900101945.1. NCBI lineage: Bacteria > Pseudomonadati > Pseudomonadota > Betaproteobacteria > Nitrosomonadales > Nitrosomonadaceae > Nitrosospira > Nitrosospira sp. Nsp13. The sequence continues at coordinate 171,898 of NZ_FMVD01000004.1, forward strand.
GGATCCCGGCTTCCGCAGCGGGATAGTCATTGCGCTGAAGCAATGCTTCCGCCTGCTTCAACGCCTCGATATGACGGCGGTCCATCTCGATAACCGCCAAACCCACCTGCGCACGTTCATTGCGCTGATTCAACTCAAGTACATGGCGAAATCCCCGCTCCGCGGCATCGAGATCGCCCGAGAATCGGGCATTCTGGGCCTCGACGAGCACGCGTCCCGCTACCGCCTCGCGCTGACGCGCGAGCACCGCGCGAATCTCCAGATTGTCCGGTTCTTCGCGTGCCGCCTTTTCCAGGCTTGCCAGGCCGGTATCCATCTTGCCCTCGGCAATAAGCTGCTTGCCCTCGTCAAAAGCCTTATTTGTCGCGCATCCGGCAAATATGGCCGAGATCATCACGATCAAGATATACCTTCCAGTTTTCATCGCGGGTTTCTTTATACTCCACTGCCTATCGAAAGCACTTGCTTGGCATTGAGCGGTATATAAGTCAGGGTGATGGCGTGATCGGTCACCTCATCCACCCGATATTGGTTATCTATTTTTTCTCCCACCTTGACGACATAGTTGCGTTCAGCCAAAGCGAGAAAGACCTGTGTTTGATCCCCTTCGGTCACTTTGCCGAGATATTTGAACATAAGGGGCGGCGGGGAGGGCGGCTGGGGTTTCGCGGTGGGGGGGGGCGGTATCCACGATTGACGGCTAAAAAGGTTGCCCGCCTGTGCACTGAATTTTCTGCGTTCCAGCCGCTCAAGTTCTAGTTGCGCGGTGTCATCTTCGGTGGCGTGCAACTCCTTCCTCTCCCCTGTTATCTCCCTTTGCGCCTTTTGTTCGGGAACCGCGGCTACCGGATCTGTGCCTCCATCTCCACCGCTCACCCACTGGGTAGCGAGAAGTGTCGCCAACAACGCTCCTCCCAGCCACACTACGCGCCCCCGTCCTGTTGTCTTCATCTCTTGCCTTCGTTCAAATAAAGATGAAACTTGAGACTCGCTTCGAGCAAATCGGATTCCACACCTTCACGTTTGATCACAATATCCACGAGCGCGATGGCGGGAACAACGCGCAAGGCATCGGCGATAAAAGCGCGCATTTGCGGATAACCGCCCCGAACCGGCAGCATCATTTCATAGCGCGCAAGCTTCCATCCCTTGTCGCGCACCATACGATACTCGCTACCGCTGATCTCCACGTTGGCTGCTTCCGCAACCTGCACCAGTTCCTTGATCCAGAACGGTGATGAATCAATATTCGGGAAAAAAGCATAGAAATCCCCCAGCCCTTGATCGCTTTGCATTTTTCTGCCTGATACACGCACCGGTTCCGCCCGAAAATGCAATCGCATCGTTTCGGCTTTCTCCATGAGTGCGCTTGACTCGGCCTGGCGCGGCAGCACCGCCGAAAAGAAAAACACAACCGAAAAAACCAGCAGTCCGAAGCCGATTTTTCCAGCACTGCCAAGCCGCTCCGTTTGCCAGCGTACCCGCAGCAATGTATTTGTCAGGACGCTTCGATCCATGATGCCATAACGGAAAAAATAATCGGCCGCTGCGGATCGTCCTGCTTGACTTCATACTTAAGCAGATAGGCATCCTTGAGGACCGGTTCGCGCTCCAGGGCGCTGACGAAATCAAGCAATGCCGCCATACTCTTTGCCTCACCTCCCATTCGCATCGTTCGGCCGGCGGCATCCGGCTGGAACGCCAGCAGAGCCACCTCGGGACTTGTTGCATATTCGACAGAATCAAAGAGCGCACCCCACGGCAAGTCGATCTCGCTCAGCACCGCGTTGGCTCTTCTAATTTCCTGCTTTATTTCCCGTCCTCCCTGTGCTGGAGAAACCAGTGGCTTCGTCTTCCTTCCCGTCCGTGAATCCATTGAGGCGATGCGCAAATCCCAGTAGGCCACTTCGTCCGTTGCCCCTTGATATTGATAGAGCACACCGGCTAAAGCAAGCATACCCAGCGCCAGCATGATGTATCCGGCACTTCGTGCTTCCTGTCCGCCGTCAGGAAATTTCAGATCGAGGCTACGCATCAGTTTTTCCCGTCTGGAGCCGCGACAGCGAGCGGATAATGCGACGGTGCGAGCATACTCTCGGTCTGCAATGGAATAATCCGCCAGCCGCAATCTCCCGGTAATGCCAATTCCGGATGCTCCGGCGCAAATAGATAGACCTGCTCGACGGCTTCCTTGCGCGCTGAAAACAATATTGCTTCCTGATCCAGCGCAGCAAGCAGCTCGTCTTCCGCGTTATGCAACATACGCTGGTTGCGTATCCCCTGCCAGACGCCGTTCGATAACGAGACGAGGCAAAGGCGCCCGGTTTCCATGAGGGCAAACCATATCCGTTCCCCCTTGAATCGTTTGCACCATTGATCGAAGGCGCCCGACAGGTAAGGCACTATACTTTTTAACCTGACTTTGTGTTGCGTTGCGAGTTCGTTCAATCGTTGAAGCAGGATACTTTCTATCGCAGCGCAGACGCCCCCGTTGCATGGGTCCCAGGCACTCATGCTCAGCGTCCATGCCCCCGCTCTCTCTCCGTACACCTCACGCATGTGAAAAGCCGCGTAGGCGTACAACTCGGCGGGGGTCAGGATTTGCGCTTGTGGTGATACCACCGCGTATCGCACAAAGTCGTTAGAAATCGTGATTATCATATCCACGCCGGCGGCATCCACGATCATCTGATCCAATTGCCTTAGTGGTTGCTCCCAGGCAGGCGAATCCGGATCGCGCTCGCAAGCCGCCGCCAGCCTGGCAGCCTGCACCGGCTTTATTCCGCGGTAAGAACGCACCAGCTCGACCCGGCCCGGCGCGAAAAAAACCCGCATCTGATCACGCCACAATGGTGACACGATTGGCCTCCTGCAGACTTGTTTGCCCGGTTTTCACCATCTCCAGCGCCGCTTCACGCAGGAAACGGGTACCGCCACGCCGCGCCGCCTCTTTTATCCGGCGTATGGGTTCACGCGCTATGATGAGTTCACGGATTTCATCGTTCAATACCAGCATTTCCGCGATTGCATTTCGCCCACGGTAACCGCTCCCCCGGCACTGGCCGCAACCTTTGCCAACGCGGAACCGGAATTCGCTAGCTTGCTCGGAAGTAATGCCGGATTCCGTGATCAGTTGCTCGTCCGGCCGTTCTTCTACCGCGCAATGTGAGCAAAGCAGCCGAATCAGCCGTTGCGCGGCGATTCCGTTCAAGGCTGAGACAAAACTATAGGGGTCCACCCCCATATGCGAGAAGCGGCCGATGACGTCGAACACGTTATTGGCATGCACCGTGGTAAATACAAGATGGCCCGTCAACGCCGCTTGTATGGCGATCTGCGCCGTTTCGGGGTCACGGATTTCGCCGACCATGATCTTGTCCGGATCGTGCCTCAAAATCGAGCGCAAACCACGTACAAAAGTCAGCCCCTTTTTTTCGTTGACCGGTATCTGCAGCACACCGGGTAGCTGGTATTCGATCGGGTCCTCTATGGTGATAATTTTGTCTTGCCCATCATTGACTTCCGAGATCGCGGCGTACAGCGTTGTGGTCTTGCCGCTGCCGGTGGGACCGGTAACCAGCAACATGCCATACGGTTCGGAACTGAGACGGCGGAAACTCGCTATGGCGGCCTGATTGAAACCAAGATGATTCAATGTCAGTCCCTCGACATGGTCGGCAAGCGCCTGCCGGTCGAGAATACGCAGCACGGCATCCTCGCCAAAAATACTCGGCATGATCGAAACGCGGAAATCGATCTCCCGTCCCTGGATCGAGATCTTGAAACGGCCATCCTGCGGTACGCGGCGTTCGGCAATATCCAGATCGGACATCACCTTGATCCGGGAAATCACTTGCTCGGCCAGGTCTGGACCCTGCACCACACCGATCAGGCTCAGCACACCATCGATCCGGTATTTGATTGACAATGCGCCTGTCACCATTTCGAGGTGAATATCGCTTGCCTGCGACTTATGGGCGTCATATAGCGTGGAATGTACCAGCCGCACCACTGGGCTGCTGCCTTCATTAATCGTCTTGAGCGAAAGATCTTCCTCACCCGCTTTCGTGGTCCCGCGTTCCGTTGCGGGGAGTACACTATCCATTGCGCGCATTGTCTTTTCCTGCAGCGCAAAAAAAGCGGCCAGGTCGGCGGGATGCACCAGATGCCATGCCGCCGCGACATCAAACCGGTCTTCCGCCCACGATCTCAGGTTAGGCGAGAATGGATTGCCCACGGCAAGAACGTATTGTTTCTCCCGCTGGAGCAATACGCATTCCCGTGTAACCGCCTCATTAAAAGACAGCGTCTCAAACGCAGGATGAAATGCCCGCAAACCTTCCATCGTTAATACGGGCATCCGGAATAGACGGCCGAGTTCCGCAATCAGCTGATCGGGCGCAAGACCGCAGGTTTCTTCCAGAACCGCCATCACTGAAACGCCCCGGATCAAAGCCTCCCCGCGCGCCTGCTCAAGCCGATGCGCATCCACCAGCGGCGTTGCAGCCGAGGGGAACGCGAGATCACGCGCCGCGTCAGCCATATTCTCGGAAAGCACATCCACCGGCAGCGTTGCAGCCAACGGTAACGGTAACGGTACGGCGGCTTCAGTCAATTGACTCAATTGACGCTTCCCGCCAACTGGAATATCGGCATATACATGAGTATGATAATTCCACCGATCACGCCGCCAATCACTGCCATGAGCAAAGGTTCGATCAGCTTCGTCATCCACTCGACCCAGCGTGCAATTTCTTCATCGTGAAAGTTGCCGATACGCTCCATCATTTCTCCCATGAGACCGGTTCTTTCTCCGACCCGCAGCATGCGATCGCCAACCGCAGTGGTCAGCCCCTCTGCTTCCATCGCGCTGGAGATTGTTTTTCCCTCGCTTATGCGAGCGGCAGCCGCCTTCACCCTGGGCCGGAAATGCGGCTCCAGCAGGCCGCTGACCATTTCCAGCGCTTTTGTTATCGGAATGCCGCCGCGTAACAACATGCCCAGCGTCCGGTAGAAACGGGCAAGCTGATAAACCCGCATACGTTCTCCAATGGCGGGAATGCGCCATAATTGCTGGGCCAGCCACACTCTGAACAACGGTCGCGTTATACCGTAAATAACAACGCCAAGCACGGCTGTTCCGCTAACTGCCAATAGCTCGCCCTGATCGTGCACCAAATTCCCCCATTCAATCAGCATGACGGAAAGCCAGGGCAGGTCGGAGCCCATGTCCTCGTAAATGGCGCTGAACTTCGGTACGACAAAAACCAGCAGAAACATTGCTACCAGCAGTCCGATCACCAGCAAAAGAACCGGGTAAATGGAGGCACCGATCAGTTTCTTGCGAACCAGATCCATCTGCGTCTGATAGCCGATGAAACGCGTCAGCGCTTCGGGCAGATCGCCGGTGCGCTCGCTGGCCCGCGCAGTCGCGACATACAGGGGAGGAAACGCTTGGGGATATAGCTCCAATGCGCGTGATAAAGTGATGCCTTCATAGAGTCGCGCCAGCAGACCCTCGATAACTTTCCGCACAGCGGTATCCTGCTCTTTATCCAATAGCGTCTCGATACTCTCCACCAGGCTGAGTCCCGCTTCCAGCAGGGACAACAACTCCTGGCTGAAATGCGCCAGCGGAAAACGCAGACGGGATTTTGGCATCCAACCGCCAAACCTTCGGCGTACGTTCAAAACCATGCCGCCCTGCGACGTTACCTGGAGACGAGCGTCATCCTCGTTCTCCGCATCGAGTTCGAGAAATACCGTGCCTTGTCCGGTAAGCACAGCTTTCACTTCGTAACGCATCTCAGTCTACCAGTTCGTGATATCCGCCGCGTCGCCCGTCCCGCCAGGCTGGCCATCCTTACCTTGGGAGTACAAATCGAATTCCGAGCGTTCACCCGGATTTTTATAAATATATGGCCGCCCCCACGGATCAGGCGGCACTGCCTTTTTCAGATAAGGCCCCTGCCACCTCAGTTCATTGCCCGGACGTGTCACCAGTGCGGCCAACCCTTGCTCGGTGGCGGGGTAGCGGCCGATATCCAGGCGATACTGATCCAGCGCCTTCTCTATGGCATCAATTTGTGCCTGAGCCGCTTTGACTTCGGACTTGCCCACCTGGGAAAAATACTTGGGCGCCACATAACCGGCCAGCAGTCCAATGATGACCATGACGACCAGCAACTCAAGCAACGTGAATCCATTTTCTACTTGTGTGCGACGCTGGATACTCCAATATTTCATTTTTTTATTTCTTGAGCTATTCATAGACTCGCATGGCACAGAGTGTAGGGGTCTCACGTGACAGAATGATTACCAGAGTTGATGAGACGTGTGAAGTGATTAAACCTGAATCAGGTGGATAATTGCTTTTTCGATTCAACAAATTGATCCGTAAAGACATTCTCAGAAACTTGATCTTCGCTTCCTGGATGGATTCGCCGCAGGATCAAGGTTGATCCGTAGCTAAATTGTGCAAATTATATATGCCTTCCCATAATGATGCGCGCTATCAGGATAATAAAATGCTGTGAAATTCTTTCCGACATCTCAAAGGGATGGGGGCACAGCCATCAAGAAGATATCAGGAATCTCTTGGCATTGAATATGGCAAGGAAACCCCGATGCAGCGGTGGTTATTGTCCTTTTCAAAGGCGCTGGGTGTTCGTGCTTCTTCGGCACGGTGGGTATCTGGGCGATTGCGGCAATCCTGGCGAGTCACCGGGACAGGATTGCGCAGAGCGATTCGTCGATCCATTTTTTCCGCATCTGCATCTTTGTACCATGCGACTGCTTTAGTCCGCATGCTCTCTAAACACCCGGCATGTCGTTCCGCTGTCATAAGCTCGACATACCGTTATGAGATAGTTGCGGTGTCTATCTTCTCCTTGATAGATATCTTGGGTGTCTATCCGAAAAATGGACACGCCAGCCCGGCCCAGTAGAAGTAATTCTGCGCCGGGTTTTTTTATTTGATGCTCATCTGTTATTGCGCAGGGCAAACCTAAATCCGGCAGCTGTCCGCTCATTCACTAGGTTGCCAATGATCAGTATCAATATTTTGCGCTATTTGCCCTCATATTCTGGATAAACCCCCATCCAGCTGCCGGATTTAGGAAAAAGGCCGATTAGCTCAACAATCCGTATCGATTCATTTCCATCAGACAATTCAGCTTCCTGAATAGTGTTATTCAGAATGAATTCGGAATCCGTTTCTCAATGGCCCGGCTGGTCTTCTAATATTTGTGCATCATGCACTTATCGGTTTCTGCAGGTAACGGACGAGGGCAAGCACATGGTCATAGCAATAATTGCCCCTCAGCCTCGTAATTATTAGCCAGGCTTTAAAAACAATTACCTTGATAGACGATATAAGCGATCGTCATTATTATTTTACATGCATAAAGAAGCCTGCGAGCTGCAGGCTTTCAGCATCGGTGTTTCAATTAAACTTAACGTCTTCGTAAACACTACGCAATGTTGCCGTGTGAAACTTCTGCAAAGCAATCTTCAAAAAAAGATTCATTACATAACAACGTAAAGGGGATGACATCCGAATTTAATTAATAATTTACGCTCTGGGAGGTGCATCATCATGAGAATTGATGGGAAGAAAGAAATTGAAGAGGGCATGAGGGTATCACCCCCAGCGATACAGCTCGATCTAAACAGAAAGAGCGGTTACCTGTACGTTAAAGTCGCGATGTTAGCGGCGCTAGCGACGAGTTTTGTGGCTTTCCCATCCGAGGCGCTTGCCCTGAACGGTCTGGGGCACCCCGAGATGAGACCTCGGTGGACTATCGATGACACCAAATGGTTCACCCTCGGCGCTGGTTTTCGCGGTTCGGGTGTGTGGGTGGAAAATAAGGATGCCGGTAACTTTCAAGATAACTTCAGCATCGACAATGCGCGTGTCTTTCTCAACGGGCAGATCCATAAATATATCAAGTTCGAAAGCTATACCGAGTGTATTTTCTGCAATAACACCGGCCCGGGGGACAATCCCAAGATGTCCTACAATATTCTCGCCGCGATCGGAAAAGTCGAGATCAACCGTTATGTCAATATTTGGGGCGGACGCATGCAGATACCGACAGAACGGGGAGAGTTAAGCGGTCCTTTTCACCAGGCGACTCATGACGCCTTCAAGACGCCTTTTTTTCCGCAGGATTTCAGCACTAAATTTGGTAGCGGGGGTGCGGGCCGCTATGGCCACGATGACGGTGGCACTTTCTGGGGTAGTGTTGAGCCAGGTTTCATCAAAGGTACGCTGGGTTATGCCGGAGGCGTATATAGAGGACTCCAGTCATCTACTCCCATGCACATGGGACCCAATCAGGGTAATAGCGTTGCGTTGGCCGGACGCCTTACTTACAATTTTTTGAATCCGGAAAAGAATCCGGGCTATTACAACCGCAGTACTTACTTTGGTAAAGCCGGAGACATTCTCGCGCTTGCGGTCGGTGCCTCGTATCAAAAAGACGGTGCCGGCTCATTCGCACATCGCAGTAATTTCCTTGGTCTTGTCGGCGATATCCTGTTTGAAAAAGCTCTGCCTAAAAATAGGGGCGTATTCACCGTCAATGGAGAGTACAAGCAATTTTATGCAAATTATTCCCCTGCGGCCTTTGCCGATCCGGACTGCTTTTGCTTATTCGACGGAAAGTCATGGACGGTTACCGGGCTTTATCTGATACCCGTCACGGTAGGGATCGGACAATTCCAGCCTTATGGAAGATTCACCAGTATTCAGCCTGATCACAGCAGCAAGCGGGAAGAAATCGAGGCGGGTGTGAACTATATCATTGATGACTTTAATATGCGTATTGCGGCGTATTACCAGCATGGCGACCTTCGCACCAAAGGCTCGAACTACGCGCCAGATGTGGTCGGCGACAAAGTGGATGTTTTCAAATTATCATTCCAGCTGATGATGTAAAACTAGGTTAATCTGGACATAGATGTTGGCGAAATGGGAACGGGTTTTCGATCTTTAAATTCTATGGTCGGGTTACGCTGCGCTAACCCGACCTATCAGATTTGGATAGTCATGGCAGGAGGATTCCGTTTCCCTTCCTCTTTCCTGGATTCTTCCGCCGTATTTACGGTGCGCCAGGATCATTGGGAAACATGGCAGGGTTATATTTTAGGGAGATCTCAACAGGCGATTTTCCGAACTTGCTGGTATCGTTGCTGGGGCAAGGGGCGACGAGGTTAAGCGCGGTATTTTAGCAATGTGCTTGAACTTGGGAAATACGCTGAATAATGCTGGCCGCTTCCGCGTAGATTGAACTAATCGTCAAAGTTATTTCGGATATTCCGTTCAAACAGGGTCATGACGAAACCCGAAAATCATCAACGAATCGTCACCCGATTCAGCTGCGATTCAGCAGCCCATCATTTAATCGTAGTCTGATCGTTGTTAAATGTTGGGATTGGTGGGCTCTGTTACGCTTTACCCATCCTGCATAAGCCATATGCGCAAAACTGAGAATGATTCACCGGCATAATTGGCTATTTTTCACCCTGAGACTGTTGCGAAACAGGTTGATTGAGACTTTGCTCACCGGTATTGGGCTGTTGCCCAGTCCTTCGCGGTGTACAAATCTTATTGAGCAGCGTGACAGCGGAGAATCGTTTCTCCTCGCCACGACCTTTTCTTGCTTGATCATATACTTCACTAATTTTTAAAATATTCCCTTGTATGCTTGCCTTGACGGTATAAACATCAAAACCCAAATCACCGCCGAAATTAATCCAGTCGATAGGTACAGTGAATTCCACTCCCCGAAATATATGCCTGGCATTAAAACCGGCACGTAAATTATATTCTCCAGGTTCACTGAATATTCTTGACAATGCCTGGTTTTCTGGTTGCAAAGCTCCCTCATATATCAAAAGCTTATTTCCATTTTCCTTATTTATCGGAATAAGGAAAACATGAGTTTTTTCGTGCAGAACTTGCAGGAGCAAATAATTGTTGTCTTCTCCGCCAATCCATTCGCCTCTGGTTTTGACTTGAAATACCAAATGATTATCTGGGGAAATATCGGTTGTTACACGTAAAATATCAAGCTCTGGAGACAGGGATTTATCCATGGACGATATGATGGAACGGGGATCGGCTTCGATTTGCATCGCTGAGACGGGTAGATTACCGATCATCATGAGTAGTGACAGGAGCACAGGGGTCCAATTCATGACTTGAATAACTCTTTATTTTCACGGAATATTTTTGCAATATTGGCTGTGTCTTTTAACGCATCGAATATCACTCTGATTTTTCCTTCGGGGTCGATTAAAAATGCCGAGGTGCTATGATCAACTTGATAGTTGAGCTTGTTGCCGGCATTCTTCGTATAGAAAACGGCTTCCACACCAAAAGTCGCCTTAAAACGCTCCAGTTCTTCACCTCCAAAGCGTAGATAAGCAATGTTTGATCCAAAGCTTTTCGTGTAGCTGGATAAGATCGCATTCGTATCTCTATCCGGATCCACTGTTACGAATGTCCCATCCAGTTTGATCTGCTCGGCAGCGGCGGCTTTAACGAGCATGGATAAATTGGCAAGTGACATGGGGCAAACATCCTTGCAATGTGTAAATCCAAAAACTACCAGCTGCCACTGATTACTTTCGCCCGCATGCGCTTGCCTCAAATAAGAAATCGTTTCAACTTGTAGAGCCACTGGACGAGGCAGGATGACAATTGCCGCGTTGGCGTTGGCTTGAGTAAATAGCAGGAATATAATGATAGCGGCTAATAGGCGCGGTTTTTGCAAAACCCTTTGTTTCATTCGGTTTATCCTTTTTTCCAGTCCCGATGATCATCTTGTTTGCCACATTTAAGACGGCCCACCTTTGATTTCACCCGCATGATGAATCCTTAGGTAAAAATAGATGGGCCGGGCATAACGATGATTAAGAATTAACGAAGACCCCCTGCCGCAAATATGCCATGCGGTTGCACAAGGCCATCGCTAGGCCCCCATACCTTGGTAACTGTATCCGTTGCGGTATCAATTTTGATCACATACCCGGAAACCCAGCTTGCCACCAATAAGTAACGATTATCCGGAGTTGGGCTAATCGTGTGCGCAACGGTATATCCCTTGGGGAGCTCGAAACCTGGTTTGAGTCTTTTTATGAATCGTGGTTTATCGCGATTGGTTAAATCGAAAACCGAAATGAACCCATCATTCGCAAATGTATTGTCAAGCGTATCTTCTTCCGCAACATAGAGCTTGCCATTCACTACCGCAATATCGGATGCTGAACGGAGGACGCCAGCGCCATTGACATCAATGGTAGGGTCGGCAATTTTTTTAGCGAATCCTGCCAAAGTATCAAGTATCCATACACTGGGTGGGATAATTTTCTCTGTGGTTGACGGGGTTAGTGAGGTTTTATCGAACTGCATTGAGGCGGTAACCGCATATCGCTCATCCAACCAATACACGAAATGGGTTAAAGCCGCGTGCCTTTTCTCATTACCCAGCATGATCTGGCCTACCACTTCCAGTGCACCGGTTTCCCGGTTGGATTTGTATACATCAATCACACTGTTATCAAAGAAATACCCGGTTCCAAGGCCAATGGTGCCTGACCTGTTGAAATTCACGCCATGGGTCTGTTCCGTGTACCCAGGTATGACAATGGGGTCTACACTTGCGAATTGATTCGTCTTGTGATTGATCACACGTACTCTGTCCGAAGTAAACTCCGTGAAATAAAGGAAATCCGAATAAGGTAATAGCGTGGGACCATGAATCTGGGTTCCCCTGCCTATCATCCAGTTAGGAATGGCCTGGACGCCATTAACCGGTTTGACGAACGGGAGCTCCGAAGGCGTGTTTGGGGTATCGACCGGCAACAATGCGTCCACTGTTAGCGAAGCTGAACCCGCATCCCAATTAATACTGTTAACACTCAGGGCGATAATGTAGGAAGGATGATCTGGCGTATTATCGGACGTTATAAAGATTTTATTCCCTTCCGGCATAATCACTGTATGCTGCAGAGGAAGATCTCCTGGCCAGCCAGGGATACTAAGCGGATCCACTATTATTAGCTTGTCATTCTCGTAGTTAAAGAGATAAATCATGCGGGTGTGATAATCGATGGAGGTTGCCACAGGCTGCAGATAATTGTTATAAACATTTGGAGATTGCCAAATTGGCAGTGGCTTCGGAGGATATTGATAAGCTGACAGCGGCGAAGTCTCATCTATTGCACTGACAGTGCCGGCCGACAGCGTAAGCGCGCATATGGCCGCTAATGGAACCAGGCGAGATAGTCTCTTCATTAAAATCATTAGAAATCCCTCTTGCACGATATTGGTAATAAAATTCTTAATACACTGGAATCACCATATTCCAATCGTTTAAGAAAACCGAATTGAAGAACATGCTACTTTTGATTTAAAGCAACCTTTGATTGACCTGATGTATCACGATCGATCGCAGGCTCAATACAGGTACTCCACTTCAACCCGCGCCAGGGGGTGGGACATTATTCATAATGCTTAGTCGGTTTACCCCACCGCATGCGGTGGGGTATCTGACCCAAGAAATTAAAGCCCTTCCCCTTGTGTATGCGTACGCATGTTGACACTATAGGAGTCTGCCCTGGCTCCGGTGGAATGGTCCTTCGCACTCGGGACTATTGCCTGGCCACCATACGTCAAGTCTCCTTTTATCTTCCGTGTTTCCTCCAATTTCAGGTGCTCATGTCCTGCATAGGAATCCGCCCTGGCTTCGACTGAATAGTCCTTCATACCCGGGGCTATTGCCTGACCGCCATATGTCAAGTCTCCTCTTATCTTCCGTGTTTCCTCCAATTTCACGTGCTCAAGCCCTGCATAGAAATCCGCCCTGGCTTCGACTGAATGGTCCTTTATACCCGGGACTATTTCCTGACCACCATACGTCAAGTCCCCTTTTATCTTCCGTGTTTCCTCCAATTTCACGTGTTCATATCCTGCCTGTGCCGCGGTAATAGTCAGAAAGCTGAGCGTACCAGCGGTTAAAAATGCTCTATATGAAATATTCATGAAACCTCCTCTATATAACGTAGAAATTGAATACACCAAATATCGATTTGAATACTTGGTTACGACTACCTAATTGTCATATTATGTGGCTGCTAAATTACCAGAGCTATTGTTGAAAACTCCTGAAACCGCCAGTCCGTATGCATATAGGGCTGTACGCTCTGTTATGACAGGAATTTCGACTTCGCTCTGCCGGTTCTTGCTTTGATTTTTTTATTCGTACTGCTTTCAGTACGTCGATACGCCTTACCCAGAACAGGGATTACTTAGGCGCAATTGAGTCTTCTTTGAGAAACCTGTCCGATGGAGGTTTATGTGGTTGAGACTTTATTGAACTCAGTTTAAATTCTGGCCGCTTGACCGACCGGAGCATTTAAACATGTAGCAATCATGGCATAATCATATGACGACAATATGAAACCAATTAAATTACGCCAAATTAAATTATCTTTGGCAAAGTCGCGCCAACAGCAATTCTTAGATTGATACGATTTCCACCTGCTGGTGACAAAGGTGCATAATCGATAAAACCATACTATGCTTCTTAATAACTTCAAAGATTGGTAGAACGCTATGGACCCTTTCTCTCACATACCCATCCGCGTCTTGCTGGTCGACAGCCGTCAGATTGTTCTATGGGGATTGGAGAAACTCATAAACAGCGAGTCTCCGCGCATGGAAACCGTCGGCAAGGCGAGCAATGGCACGGACGCCAGGCGGCTGGCCAGAGAGAGTCAACCCAATATTGTTTTACTCGACCTGGAACTTGGCGGAGAAAGGGGCGTGGACCTTATTCCCGATTTGTTGAAGATGGGAAATTTTCACATCATTGTCTTTACCGAAATTCACGATCCCACCACCATCGACGTGGCTATATTTAATGGCGCCCGAGGCGTGGTATATAAAGAAGAGCCTACGCCAACTATCCTAAAGGCTATTCAGAAGGTTCACGATGGCGAGCTGTGGCTCGATCGGAGGACGACCGGACGGGTCTTCATCAACTTTTTACGTACAGGCCAAAAGCTGCCAGTCGACCCGGTTGCGGGAAAAATCACTGCGCTTACGCGCAAAGAACGCGTGATCGTCAATGCTTTCGCGAATGAGGCGGGCGCCTCGAACAAGAAAATCGCGCACACGCTGGGTATTAGCGAACAAACCCTGCGGAATCATTTGACATCCATTTTCAGCAAGCTGGAGATCACGAACCGCTTTGATCTTTTCATGTTTGCCAAACTCCACCATCATCAGTTCAGTGTGACAGGTACCCGAACTGAGTCTCCCGCAAGCCGTTTATAACTGGCTGATTGCGGGCGGCACCCCATTTCCTCTTCAGTTCGCTTGAATACAGAACAATTGTTCTCTATAATAAGGATGATCGTTCTTTATACTTGGTTATTATGCAACCGCTCGATATCTCCTCTTATCTTGGCAAACTACAGGATTACTATGCCAGGGAAAGCGTTATCCCTTCAATAACCGCATTGTCTGCACTTTGGAACGGAAAAGCGCGTTCCTGGACACATCAGATTGTTCGGCGTTTGAAGGAAGAAGGCTTTCTTGAGAATGCGCCGGGTGGCCGGTCACGTCCCGGACCCCGTTTTTTCGAGCGAACAGTCGGACATGCGGTTCGGGCGGGAATGCCTCAACAGGCCGCCGACGTCCAACCTGAATTGCTGCGCATCGACGATTATCTTATCGAGAAACCTTCCCAGACCATCCTGTTTCCCGTCAAAGGCGATTCGATGATTGATCTGGGGATATTCGAGGGCGATATGGTGATTATCGAACGCGGCAATTCACCTTCATCCGGTCAAGTGGTATTGGCAATCGTGGATAACGAATTCACGCTCAAAATCCTGGCAAAGGATAAAAGAGGTTATTACCTCGAAGCGCGCAACCATAACCGAGCCCAGGACTACCCGCCCATCCGTCCTGAACAGGGACTGGAAATCTATGGCTTGTATGTGGGCCTCATTCGAAAAGCCCGTACTTCCGGATATCCCCTTGGTTCCAATCGTTGATTGATGAACACCCTTAGCCATGCCAACGCTTGCTTCTCCATCCTTACCCTTGGCACCCCTATCGCTTTTACAAATCGAAACCCGATTCCGGGACCGGATATGGCGGGGCGACCCATCAGGATCTGCCCCTGATCAGATCATTTCCAGTGGCTTCAATGAACTGGATAAAGCGTTGCCGGGGGGAGGATGGTCACTTCACGGTCTGACGGAATTGTTGTTACCAGCGGAAGGGCTGGGAGAAATAAGATTATTGAGTCCATCGCTTGAGCAAATCACCCGGAATGGCAGGCATATTCTATTGGTGAGCCCGCCTCATATTCCCTATATGCATGCGTGGGAAAATCTGAATATTGATAGCCGGCACATTGTGATGGTCAGCGTTGACAGACCGGCCGAGCGGTTATGGGTGCTCGAACAAGGCATCAAAAGTGCCGCCTTTGGGGCTGTCATCGGCTGGCTGCCCGACATAAACCAGCAAATGACGCGCAGGCTTCAAATTATTGCGCGGACTGCCGCCAGCCTGGTTTTTTTATTCAGGCCGGCGAGCGCACAATTTGAACCCTCCGCAGCCTCGCTAAGAATATTGCTCGGTTCAGTACGACAACATATGCTTTCCGTGCGCTTGCTGAAGCGCAGGGGTACCCCGACTGACTTGCCCATTTTCATCACCCTGCCCGCCAGGCCTTTCCCCCGCTTCATGACTTCCTCAGCAACCTTAGCTCATGCGTGAATGCAATGTTGTGGATCGCCCTCCATTGCCCGACACTATCGCTTGACTGGATCGAGCGCCGATTTCCTGCGGCATTGATTCCCGCAATGGCGGCAACGATTCGCAAGGGAAATCAGGTTTACATCCGGCAAGCCAATAAGCCGGCACAACGGTGGGGAGTTGCGGCGCACCAGCCTCTGGCCAGCGCATTGTCTCTTTTTCCCGGTCTGGTAGTGGTGGAACATGACCCGCATGAAGAAATGAAAGCATTGCGGGAAGCTGCGTATGCCGCGTTTCGTTTCACGCCCCATATTGTCATGCAAGGCAGCGGCCTGATCGCTGAAGTTTCCGCAAGCTTGAAGCTATTTGGCGGCTTGAAAAAATTATGCCAGCTGCTCAGCCAGGCAGTGGCCGCGCAAGGCTTGCAACTCTGCGTGGGGATTGCCCCCACTGCCAAGGGGGCATGGCTGCTTGCGCAATCCGCCCCGCTGAAAACCGTCATCAATGGCGCGGGCTCCAGGTTCCGATCGTTGCTGGATTCCCTGCCCATTTATTTACTGGAATCGGCTCAGCCTTATCTGGAAGTCATTCGCGGCATAGGCTGCAGGACATTGGCTGATTTACGGCGACTGCCTCGCAGCGGCCTGGCACGCCGGTTTGGTCCAGATTTGCTGACAGAACTGGATCGTGCCTGCGGCGACTCGCCAGATCCGCAGCAGTGGCTTGAGGTACCGGAATATTTTCAACAAAAAACGGAATTAATGGCACAGGTTGAAAGTGTCGAGTTGATATGGGTGCCGATGCAGCGAATGATCGGGCAAATGTGCGGCTGGCTGTCTTTGCGTCATGCCGCAGTCCTGGAATTCTCATTCATCTTGCATCACGAATATTCACTGCGGCAACCGCACAAATCCACGCCACTCCACATAAAACTTTCCGAACAAAGCGACGACGCGGAACACCTGAGGCTCTTGTTGCGTGAACGGCTGGAGCGCATGGAAATAGTGGCCCCGGTTTGCGGATTGGAGCTGATAGCGGATCAGATAACGGCAGGAACAAATCCTAATCTGGAGCTGTTCCCAACCTCGCAATCGGAAGCAACCTCACTGAACCGGTTTATCGAAAAAGTTTCTTCCCGCCTCGGGCCGCAAGCCATTACCGGTTTGAATGTTATCTCTGACCATCGGCCGGAATACAGCCAAAGGTTTCGGCCTTTGGAAATGAGCAAGGAGAGTCACGCTTCATGCCGGAAAGCAACTCCATCGGCATCGACGTATCCCTTGACTCGTCCGGCATGGCTGATGAAAGTCCCACTGGAACTGAAGGTGCAACGCGATCAGCCGGTCTATGGTTCGCCATTGACATTGATTGCGGGACCGGAGCGAATCGAAGCAGGCTGGTGGGATGATGCGCCGATCACCCGCGATTATTTTATTGCGGAAAATGCGCTCGGCCAATTGTTATGGATTTACCGCGAACATCCGGCAGAGAGAAATAAAGGCTGGTATTTGCAGGGGCTCTTTGGATAAATCATGGCCCCTTCTGCTCCTGACTACGCTGAACTGCATTGCTGCTCCAGCTTCAGCTTCCTGAAAGGCGCATCCTTTCCGGAAGAGCTGGTGGAGCAGGCGGCGGAGCTAAGCTATAGCGCACTGGCCATAACGGATGAATGCTCCATGGCCGGCGTGGTGAGAGCGCACGCGGAGGCGAAGAAAACCGGCCTGCATCTTTTGATCGGCAGCCAGTTCATCCTGGAAGATGGGTTACGACTGGTCTGCCTCGCGATGAATCGGAATGGCTACGGCAACCTGTGCGAATTGATAACACTGGCAAGGCAACGTGCCGAGAAAGGGACTTACCGTATAAGCCGCGAGGATCTTGAAAGCTGTCACGACGCGCCGCACCTGGCTCTCCTGCAGGATTGCCTGGTCTTATTAGTCCCTGGCCGGGCTCAGAAGAGCAGATCCCTCATACATGACATGCGCTGGATGCTGTCGCTATTTCCAGAACGCTGCTGGACTGCTGTCGAATTATTGCTGCACGCAGACGAAAATCTGTTGTTTGAGAGAGTCCGGCAAGCTGCAAAAATTACGGGAATGCCGCTTGTGGCGGCTGGCGATGTCACCATGCATGACCCTTCCCACAAGCCCCTGCAAGATACGATGACCGCCATCCGTCTCGGCAAGCCGTTGTGCGAATGCGGCTATGCGCTACAACCCAATGCTGAACAGCATTTACGCAAGAGGGAACGGTTGAATCAGCTCTATCCGCCGGAATTCCTGCAAGAGACCATCGCAGTGGCAAAACGCTGCACTTTTTCGCTGGATGAGCTGCGCTATGAGTATCCCGAGGAATTAACAGGTACGGATGCCAGGGCGGATGAAACGTATGCGGATTATCTGCGGCGAATGGTCGAGGAGGGCATGGCAAGACGTTTTCCCAACGGTACTTCGATCAAGGTCGAAAAGCAGATCGAGCAGGAGTTGCAATTGATCGCCGAGCTTGAGTATGAACCCTACTTTTTAACGGTGTACGATATCGTAAGGTTCGCCCGGTCGGAGGGCATTCTTTGCCAGGGGCGCGGCTCGGCAGCCAATTCCGCGGTCTGCTATTGCCTGGGTATTACCGAGATCGATCCGGAACGCAGCAATTTGCTGTTCGAGCGGTTTATCTCCAGGGAACGCAATGAGCCGCCCGATATCGATGTCGATTTCGAACACCACCGTCGGGAAGAAGTTATCCAGTATATCTACCGGAAATATGGCCGGGATCGTGCCGCCATCGCGGCCACGGTCATCACCTACCGCACTCGTTCGGCGGTCCAGGATATCGGCAAGGCGCTGGGGCTTGATCTCGAACGTATCAAACGCCTATCCAATTCTTTGGCCTGGTGGGATAAAGCCTCGGACATTCGCAATCGCCTGGCCGAAAATGGCTTCGATCCCGACAGCCCGGTTATCCAGAAGCTGATGCAATTGATTCCAGTCCTATACGGGTTTCCACGTCATTTGTCCCAGCATGTAGGCGGTTTCGTCATCTCGCGCGACAAGCTGTGCCGCATCGTGCCTATCGAAAACGCCGCCATGCCGGATCGCCGTATCATCCAGTGGGACAAGGACGACCTTGCAGCGGTAGGGCTGATGAAAATCGATGTGCTTGCGCTGGGCATGTTATCCGCGATTCGCCGCACGCTTGATCTGGTTTCCGCCCGGCGAGGCAGCCCATTCCGGATGCAGGATATCCCGAAAGAGGATAAAAAAACCTACGACATGATCTGCAAAGCCGACACCATCGGCGTCTTCCAGATCGAATCCCGCGCGCAGATGTCGATGTTGCCACGCCTGAGGCCACGAGAATTTTACGATCTGGTGATAGAAGTTGCCATCGTCCGTCCAGGGCCGATCCAGGGCGGCATGGTGCATCCTTATCTGCGCCGCCGCCAAGGACTGGAGCCCGTGAGTTATCCAAGCGATGAAATCAAAACCGCCTTGGAGCGAACACTCGGCGTCCCCATCTTCCAGGAACAAGTCATGCAAATAGCCATGCTTGCCGCCGGCTTCAGCCCAGGCGAAGCGGACCAGTTGCGCCGCTCCATGGCCGCCTGGAAAAGAAAAGGCGGACTCGGTTCCTTCCATGCACGGCTAATCAACGGCATGGTCAGCCGGGGTTATGACCATGAATTTGCCGAGCGAATCTTCCGGCAAATCGAGGGTTTCGGCGAATACGGGTTTCCGGAATCCCACGCCGCCAGCTTTGCGCTACTGGTTTACGTATCATCCTGGCTTAAATGCCACGAGCCCGCCGCATTCCTGTGTGCGATGCTCAACAGCTTGCCGATGGGTTTTTATGGCGCTTCGCAATTGATCCAGGATGCGCAACAGCATGGCGTTCAAATCAGGCCGGTGGACGTGACAATCAGTAAGTGGGATTGCACGCTTGAACAGATGACCAAGGCTTCTAGACCCGTCCCACCCAATGTGCAGCTAGGCTTGAACAGGGTGAAAGGAATCGGCTTGAAAGCCGCCACACGTATCGTTGCGACAAGAGAAACGGCTTCTTTTGAAAGCACGGCCGATCTGGCGAACCGCGCCTCTCTGAATACTACTGAAATACGCGCTCTCGCCAGCGCCGATGCATTACGCGCCTTGGCAGGCCACCGGCGCGAAGCCCTATGGGCAGCCGCCTCCCATATCAGACAATCAGACCTGATGCGGGATGCTCCGGTAAAGGAGACACTGCCCACCATTGCTGCTGCGCCTGAAGGAGAGGAAATTGTTTCTGATTACGCCAGCATGGAACTCACCCTGCGCAGGCATCCACTTGCGTTGCTGCGGCCAAAACTGGCCAGAATGAATTTGCGCTCGGCAATTGAGCTGGATAATTACCCGACCGGGCGATTGGTGCGGACGACCGGTATCGTGACATGCCGGCAACGCCCTGGAACTGCAAGCGGCGTCGTATTCGTAACGCTGGAAGATGAGACCGGGATAATAAATGTGGTGGTGTGGAACCTGCTCGTCCTGAAACAACGCCGCGAGCTATTGAACTCAAGGCTTTTGACGGTGTATGGGGTGTGGCAACGCGAGGGTGAAGTTAAACATCTAATCGCCAAGCGGCTGGTAGACCATAGTCATTTACTGGGTAACCTGAGGGCGGAAAGCCGGGATTTTCATTAAGCTAAGGATATATATGTTTCTCCATGAAGAGGATTTTCCTTTCTGTTTAATGTTTGATCAAAATTTCAGTCTTCGCATAACTCGATGCGTTAAATAGAGAAGTCCACTCTCATTGCCTTACGCCGGCCGCCCGTTTTTCTATAGCCTCAACAAAACTCCTATCGTGCTCCCCCGTGACCAAATAAGCAAAAATGGAGCGTAATGAGCTTCGAAGATGATAGAAATCATCAATCATCAAGGGCGCATATGGAAACTCGCCGAATCGACTAGAGGGATGAAGGGTCATTACACGCTGGTCGTAAAATTCTTGAAAATACCTCTCCAATGGAGCTTCAAAACCTAAATATTTGTCAAAATGATCGTGCAACCATTTTGCAGCATCTTTGGCATTAGGATTTTTCGCCCCTTCTGCGGTTAGTCGTTTGAGTATCAAACGGAATGAGGCCTCAAGCGCAATAAAGCAGGTAATAGTTGCTTCTTCAAAAAACTCCGAATATCTCGATAGCATGTCTGACTTTAGCAGCGCACTAAGCCCCCTTAACAAGAGATTGTCGTTTGGTGCAATGTTTTGCCAGATTGACGATTGACGAGATAAATCAACATGATCCTCTTCCACCAAAGAGTAACGATGTGTAAGACATTCTTGCAGCGCTGCGACTTGATACCCCCAATTGGGTCCGTTTATGCCCTGTATCACTAAGTTGCGAATAGCTTCGGCAGTAGAGTCCTTCATAAGGTCGAGATTCTTCCGATTAATGACAGGTGAGTAATAATGGACGGGATAAAAAATAAGCTGTTGCTCGTCCCAGAGTTCACACAGAAAAATAGACCCAATAAAGCGGAGTTCCTCAAGGGTAAGCCAGTCCATTTCAGAATATGGCACGTTCGCGTTGACCGGTATCCCTCGCATGCTTAGTGTTACGCAAAAGACAATCTGCTCGTCCGCCCAGAACAGTCCCTCAGGTTGAGAAATGCGAGCACGGGGATATCGGCCTCTAGGGTGAAAAACCCGAACCTTGTACCGCGGCTCATTGAGAGCCGCCATAAGCTCTTTTCCCTGAAGATAGCGAAAGTATGGGCGCCGAAACATGCGTCAGATATTGCCTAGCGTCTAAATTAAGGATCGCATTTCAGCAGGTCCCACTTAAATGATTAGTTAGCGAATTGAACAAATGCCGCAAATTGTTCTAAAGTCTCTCAACATCGTTGCCAATTAATCCATTTAGGATGAGAGTCTTGAAAGTCACAATCAGTTTTGGTGGTAGTAGTTTCGAATTAATGGAATGAGGTCAAAGTCCCAGTTCCTTCCAGATCTCATCCACCCGTGCTTTCACCACCGCATTCATCACAATGGGCGTACCCCATTCCCGATTAGTCTCTCCCGGCCATTTATTGGTGGCGTCCAGTCCCATTTTCCCGCCCAAGCCGGAGATTGGACTGGCGAAATCGAGATAATCGATCGGCGTATTTTCCACGATCAGTGTGTCACGCGCGGGGTCGACGCGCGTGGTAATGGCCCAGATGACTTCCTTCCAGTCGCGGATATTCACATCGTCGTCGGTGACGATGATGAATTTGGTATACATGAACTGCCGCAAAAAACTCCACACGCCAAACATGACGCGCTTGGCATGACCGGCGTACTGCTTTTTCATGCTTACCACCGCCATGCGATAGGAACAGCCCTCAGGAGGCAGATAAAAATCGACGATTTCCGTGAACTGCTTTTGCAGCAGTGGCACGAATACCTCATTCAGCGCCACGCCGAGTATGGCCGGTTCATCCGGCGGCTTGCCCGTGTAGGTGGAATGATAGATCGGGTCGCGCCGCATGGTGATGCGCTCGACCGTGAATACCGGGAAAGTCTCTTGCTCGTTGTAATAGCCGGTGTGATCGCCGAAGGGGCCTTCAAGCGCTGTTTCGCCGGGATGGATATAGCCTTCCAGCACGATTTCCGCGCTGGCCGGGACCTGCAAATCATGACTCAGGCATTTGACGATTTCGGTCTTCGCGCCGCGCAGCAACCCGGCAAATTGGTATTCGCTCAAGCTATCCGGCACCGGTGTCACGGCGCCGAGTATGGTTGCCGGATCGGCCCCCAGCGCAACTGCCAGCGGGTAGGGCTGCCCCGGATTGGCCAGACAAAAATCGCGAAAATCCAGCGCGCCGCCACGATGGGCGAGCCAGCGCATGATGGCCTTATTGGGCGCGATCACCTGTTGCCGGTAAATACCCAGATTCTGCCGCGTCTTGTGCGGACCTCGGGTGACGGTCAGCCCCCATGTGATCAGCGGACCCGCATCACCCGGCCAACAGGTCTGGATCGGCAGTCTGCCGAGATCCACGTCTTTTCCTTCCCATACAATGTCCTGGCAAGGCGCGCGGGAAAGCTCCTTCGGTGCCATGTTGAGTACCTGCTTCAGCACGGGAAATTTTTCCCACGCATCTCTCAAGCCTTTGGGCGGATCGGGTTCTTTCAGATAGGCAAGAAGTTTCCCTACTTCGCGCAGCGCTTCCACCGACTCCTGCCCCATGCCCATCGCCACGCGCCGCGGCGTACCGAACAAATTCCCCAGCACGGGAATGGTATGACCCTTGGGTTTCTCAAACAGAATTGCCGGACCGCCTGCTTTCAATACCCGGTCGCAGATTTCGGTCATCTCCAGATGGGGATCGATCTCCGCCGTGATGCGTTTCAGTTCGCCCTGGCTTTCCAGTTGGGCGATAAAATCTCGCAGATCCTTGTATTTCATGGGAGATTGCCTATCAGATAATCAAGCGCGATGCCGGCAAATATCGTTGCGCCGACCCAGTTGTTGTGCAGAAAAGCCTTGAAGCAGCGCCCCCGGTCACGATCGTGAATCAGGCGGTATTGATAAATCATCAGTCCCAGTGCAACCGCCAGCCCCGCATAATACATGACGCCCAGTTTCTGGATCATCCCCACGATGGTCATGATACCCAGAAAAATGGCATGGCATAGCATCACGCCGAGGACATCGAAACGGCCGAAAGTAATGGCGGAGGTCTTGATGCCGATCTTGAGATCGTCAACCTTATCCACCATCGCATACTCGGTATCGTAAGCAATCACCCAGAGAAGGTTGGCTACCATCAATATCCAGGCGATGAATGGCACCTCGCCGGTCTGCGCGGCAAATGCCATCGGGATGCCGAAGCTGAAAGCAATGCCGAGATAAGCCTGTGGCATCGCGAAGAAGCGCTTGGTGAAGGGATAGCTTGCGGCCAGAAATAGCGCGAATACCGACAGCTCGATGGTAAGGCGATTCAACGGCAGTATCAGCAAAAAAGCGCACAAGCTTAATCCCGCCGCCAGCAGCAGCGCCTCCTTCGTGCTCACTACGCGCGTGGCCAGCGGACGGTTTTTGGTGCGTTCGACATGCGCATCAAAATTGCGATCGGCATAATCATTGACGACACAACCGGCGGAGCGCATCAGCACCGTGCCCAATATGAATATCACCAGGACAGTCATGCTGGGCAGGCCATCCGCGGCAAGCCACAAGCCCCACAATGTCGGCCACAGCAGCAGCAGAATGCCGATGGGCTTATCCAGCCGCATCAGCCTCTCATAATGGCCGAGGCGTTGTGTGAGCGTCACGATGACAGCTCCAGAATGGAAGGAAGAAATACTTCGGTGACGAGTATGGATTGCCCCCGCAAGCTGAACAGGGAACGGCGCGCCCATAAGCCCAGGGGGTTTACCTGCAAATTCTGACAGGCACGGCGGAAAAGCGGATGCGCTGAATTCAACTTCCTGAATCGAAGCGGGGTGCGTTTAACCACGGGATTCGTGAACAATACGGTGCCCAGCGACCGGTTACCCAGGCCATTCAAACTGCGCCAGGCGCCGCGAAGATCTTTTCTCGCCACCACCGAATGTGCAAATACCACGGGCGTATTGCCACAATACAAATAGACCTCCCGTACCAGCGCCAGCTCGTTTCGACGCAAGTTCATCACGGCAAGCTCATCCCCGCACACCGTGGCCAACGACTGGAACACCGGTTTTACGCGAAATTCGCCGCGGCAGCGCTGTTGGATAAGTTGGGTCAAAGAGCCACGATTCTGCAACCAGCCGCGCGCACGAGGCGATAAGGAGGGAGGTGCGGGATACCATGCGGACAACTCGGCAGCGTTCATCAGGGGTAAAACTGAAAAGGGTGAATTATGCCGCATAATCCAGCGTGGCTGAATCCTTTATCCCTGAACGCGATCAGTCAGGGCCCAACTTGTATTTCTATAACGTCTTGTACGCACCCCGAAGGCTGTGCGCTTCACCTCATCCAAACGCCGATCCGGGTTGAAATCTCCCTGGAACTGACCTAAGTTTAAAGTGGCCTTTTAATCCGGGTTTGATTTATGGCGAGGAGAAATACTGTTCCTTACAGCACGAGAGCACTCGAAGCCGACGCATACGACAAATGCACGGGATCGGGGAATGACGCCGAGGGAACGGTCATGATCGAAGACGCCGTAGAATCGTCTCGATCGGCTAACAGTGAAGCATTCCTCTTTCCCACGTCTTTTGCCCAGCAACGGCTCTGGTTTTTCGAGCAGTTGTATCCGGGCAGCGCAGTGTATCACTTGAGCACGGTGCTGCCGTTCGATGGTCCCCTGGACCGCAAGGCGCTGGAAGACAGTTTGGGCGATCTGCTCGACCGCCACGAGGCACTGCGCACCACATTCACCGCCCTCGACGGTGTGCCGGTGCAACTCGTTGCACCAGGCTTGCGTATCGACTTGCCGCTGGTGGATGTCAGCCAGCCGGCGGCCGGTTGTCTGGAACGTGCCCGCGCCGCCGCCAGCGCCGCCCTGGCCGCCCCCTTCGATCTTGTGCGCGGCCCGCTGCTGCGCGCCAGCCTGTTGCGGCTCGAGACGGATTATCATTGGCTGGTGCTGGTGTTCCACCATATCGTGGCCGATGGCTGGTCGCTGGAGATCCTGCATCGCGATCTGCGCACGCTCTATGCCGGCAGGGTCAGCGGTGAGCCGCCGCTGCTGCCGGCATTGCCGATCCAGTACGCCGACTTTGCCTGCTGGCAGCGGCGTATCCTGCAGGGCGAACGGCTGAATGCTTTATTCGCCTACTGGCAAAAACAGCTGGAGGATGCGCCGGTGGAACTTTCCCTGCCCACCGACCGGCCGCGCCCGGCCCAGTCCAGCTATCGCGGCGGACGTTGTGGGGTATGGCTGAATGCATCGCTTACCACGCGCTTGCGTGCACTCGGGCAAGCGCAGGGTGCCACCTTGTTCATGACGCTCCTGGCCGGCTTTGGCGCGCTGCTGGCGCGCTACAGCGGACAGTCCGATCTGGTGATCGGCACGCCCATCGCCAATCGCACCCGCAGCGAGCTGGAGGGATTGATCGGGTTTTTCGTCAATACGCTCGCCTTGCGCCTCGATCTTGCCGGCGACCCCTCGTTTGCCGCCCTGCTTGAGCGGGTACGCACCGTGGCGGCCGAGGCGTATGTGCATCAGGACATGCCTTTCGAGATGCTGGTGGCCAGGCTCGCTCCTGCCCGCCATCTCAGCCAGGCGCCCCTCTTTCAGGTGATGTTCGCGCTGCAAAACGTCCCTTCCGGAGAGCAGGAGGAAGCAGAAACGGAAGGGGCATCGGCGCCGGCCCATCGCACCCAGGAAGAGTCCACCGCCAAGTTCGATCTTCTGCTTTCCCTGGTGGATGATGGGCGCCGGGTGACGGGGTATTTTGAGTATAGCGCCGATCTTTTCGATTCCGATACCATCAATAGGATGGCAGGTCATTTCGAGGCATTGCTGGCGGCCGCCGCTGCCGATCCGGCCTGCCGCTTCTCCAGCCTGCCGATCCTCACCGAGGCCGAGCGAGCACAGCTTTTGTTCGAATGGAACGCCACGCGGACCGAATATCCCCGAGAATCGTGTATCCATGAACTATTCGAACAGCACGCGGCGGCATGCCCCGACGCAGTCGCCCTGGTTCTTCAGGATCACCGCCTCACCTACGGTGAACTCAACGCCCGCGCCAATCAGGTTGCGCACCGCTTGCGCGGGCTTGGCGTGGGTTCCGAGACTTTGGTTGGGATCTGTGTTGAACGCTCCTTTGATCTCATCATTGGCCTGCTCGGTATTCTCAAAGCTGGCGGAGCCTATCTGGCGATGGACCCCGGCGACCCGCCTGCCAGGCTATCGGCAATGATAAGCGACGCGAAACCAGCGGTTTTGCTGACCCACCGCCGGTTCCGCAAGATACTTCCGGGAAAGACTGTAAAGCTGGTTTGCCTTGACGACGCGCGGGAGGAAATCGGGCGCGAGTCCACGGATAATCCTGTCAGCGGCGTAGTGGCGGACAACCTCGCATATGTCTGCTACACGTCGGGATCAACCGGCGTCCGCAAGGGGGTGGCAGTCGTGCAACGTGCCGTGGTGCGGCTGATAAAGGAAGCCGGCTATGCGACATTTACGCCCGATGACGTATTCCTTCAGTTCGCGCCGATAGCGTTCGACGCTTCAACATTCGAGATCTGGGGGTGTCTGCTTAACGGCGGGCGGCTGGTAATCATGCCACCCATCGCACCATCGCTCGAAGAACTCGCCGATGTGATAGAACAATACCGGATCAGTACGCTCTGGTTGACGACAGGGCTCTTTCACCAGATGGTCGATAGCCATTGCGAACGCCTGGGTGGTGTGCGCCAGCTCCTTACAGGCGGCGACGTGCTGTCGCCGGACTACATCCGCAAGATGCGCGAGCGACATCCACAATGTCTGCTGATCGCCGCTTATGGCCCCACCGAGAACACCACATTTACCTCCTGCTATCGCGTGCCGCCTGCGGAAAAAATCCACATTCCCATTTCCATTGGCCGGCCGATTGCGAATACGGAAATGTATGTGCTTGACGACCGGCTTCAGCCGGTACCCATCGGAGTGCCGGGAGAACTTTATATCGGCGGCGAGGGCCTGGCACGCGGCTATCTCCACCAACCGGAACTCACCGCGGAGCGATTCATTCCCCATCCCTTCCGCGCCGGTGCACGCGTGTACCGGACCGGAGATTGGGTACGCTATCTTCCCGACGCCAATCTGGAGTTTCTCGGACGGCGCGATCAGCAAGTCAAGGTGCGCGGATTCCGCGTCGAGCTGGGCGAGGTGGAAGCGGCGCTGCGCGGATATCCCGGCGTGCGCGAGGCAGTGGCAACCGTGCGCGAAGACACGCCCGGTGACAAGCGCCTGGCCGCTTATGTGGTGGCGGATAAATCGCCTTCGGCGAGCGAGTGGCGACACTTCCTGCAAGCACGCCTGCCGGACTACATGGTGCCCTCGGCATTCATGACATTGCCGGCCTTGCCGCTGACCGCCAATGGCAAGATCGACCGGGCGGCCCTGCCGGTGCCGATGGTACCAAGGGAAACCGAAGCCGTGGTGCCGCGCACCGAAGACGAGCAGCGACTGGCGGAGATATTCGCCCAGGTACTGCGGCTCGGCCAGGTCGGTATCCACGATAATTTCTTCGAACTGGGCGGCCATTCGTTGCTCGCCACGCAAGCCATCTCCCGCATCCGCGATGTTCTGCACGCGGCAGTGCCTCTGAATGTTCTCTTTGAGGCGCCCACCGTCGCGGAGCTCGCGCTGCGCCTGGGCCCCCGCTTGATGTTACAGCCAATCCCGCGCCGTAGCCACGAACAGGACAGCTCCCCCCTTTCCTTTGCCCAGCAGCGTCTTTGGTTCCTCGATCAGCTGTCACCGCAAAGTACCGCCTACAACCTCTGCACAACGTTCTCCTTTACCGGCCCGCTGAATACGGAAGCCCTTGAAAAAAGCTTGGGCGAAATTGTCCGACGACACGAAATTCTGCGCACCATCTTCACTACTATCGACGGACAGGGAGCCCAGGTAATCATGCCACCCTCACCGCCAGCATTCACCGTGGTGGATCTGCGCCATGCACCGGCAGGTGAGGCACGCAGGATGACCAATTCCGACGCCGCGACGCCATTCGATCTTGCGCGGGGTCCACTCTTGCGGGCTACATTAATGCACACAGGCGAATCGGATCATGTACTGATGCTGACGATGCACCATATCGTCGCCGACGGCTGGTCCCTCGGCATTCTCCAGCGCGAACTGGAAATCCTTCTCGAGGCCAATTCAGCTGGCCAGCCTTCGCCATTACCGGAATTGCCGATACAGTATGCCGATTTCGCCTGCTGGCAAAGGCACATTCTCCAGGGCGATCGGCTGGACTCTTTATTCGCCTATTGGAAAAAACAACTCGAGGACGCACCGGTGCAGCTTTCCCTGCCCACCGGCCGGCCGCGCCCAGCGGCGCAGAGCTTCCATGGCGCTTCACTGTCGGCAACGCTACCCTCGGCGTTGACCGAGGGGCTGCGGACCCTGTCGCGCAACGAAGGTACAACCCTGTTCATGACGCTTCTGGCTGCCTTTGGCGTGCTGTTGTCGCGCTACAGCGGGCAGTCCGATCTGGTGATCGGCACGCCTATCGCCAATCGCACCCGCAGCGAGCTGGAGGGATTGATCGGGTTTTTCGTTAATACACTCGCCTTGCGCCTCGACCTTTCGGGCGATCCCTCGTTCGTTGCCCTGCTCGAGCGGGTGCACACCATGGCAACCGGAGCGTATACACATCAGGACATGCCCTTCGAGGTGCTAGTGTCCAGGCTCGCCCCCGCACGCCATCTGAGTCATACGCCCCTCTTTCAAGTGATGTTCGCACTGGAAAATCACGCGGAAGAGACGCTACCGCCCACGAGCGGCCGGGCCATGGGCGATATCGTCGAATCACGCGGAGCGGCGAAGTTTGATCTCACCCTGATAATTGCCGAGTTCAATGACGTAATTACAGCAACCTTCGAATATGCCACGGACCTCTTTGATTCGACGGCCATACGTCAAATGCTCGGTCATTTCGTCGTGATGCTCGAAGGCGTCATCGCCAGCCCTGAACAACGCATATCCGAGCTGCCGCTGCTTTCCCAAGCGGAACGACAGCAACTTCTGGTGGAATGGAACGCTACCGAATCCGCTTTTCCACGCGATTGCTGCATCCATACATTATTCGAGATCCAGGCAGCACGAACGCCGGAGGCCATTGCGCTTGAAACGGTCGATGAACAACTCACCTACGCGCAACTCAATCACCGGGCCGATCAACTCGCCGCCCGCTTGCGCGGACTCAGCGCCGACACCCCGATAGGATTGCTGACCGATCGCGGCACAGGACTGGCCGTTGGCGCCCTCGGCATCCTCAAGGCAGGCGTGGCGTATGTTCCCATCGACGCCACGTTTCCGGAAGAACGAATCGCTTTCATTCTTTCCGATACCGGCGCACCGGCGGTGGTGACCCGTAGCGCATTTACCAACCGGCTCAGCGGCTACCGCGGCCGCGTCATCTGCATGGATACCGCCCCTCCGGACGAAGCAGGCAATGCCCCGGCGGGCGGCATTGCCTCAGGCACCACGCCGGATAGCCTTGCATATGTCATTTATACTTCCGGCTCTACCGGGCTGCCGAAGGGGGTAATGGTTTCGCACCGGGCGCTGGTCAATCATGCCACGGCGGTCTCCGGCGCTTATGAACTCTGTGCGGCGGATCGCATATTGCAGATTGCGTCTCCCGCGTTCGATGTAGCGGCGGAGGAGATTTTCCCCCCCTGGCTGTGCGGAGCAACCGTCGTCGTATGGCCCGATATCGGTCCTCCGGTCTTTTCGGATCTGCTGGATTTCGTGGAAAGCCGTCGCCTCACCATCCTGAATCTTCCCGCTTCCTACTGGCATGGATGGGTGGCGGAACTTGCGACGTTGCGGTTGCCGGAAAGTCTGCGGCTGGTGATAGCCGGCAGCGAACCGATGATTGCTGCGCGATTGAACGACTGGATGCAGCACACGCATGAGCGAATCCGCCTGATCAATGCTTATGGCCCCAGCGAGACCACCATCACGGCAACCCTCTGCCAGATCGCCCGGTTTGCGGTTCCCGCGGATCAGACCGGCGTCCCGGCTTCTGTCGGCCCTGTTCCCGTTCCGTCTGTACCATCCGTCCCTATTGGCCAACCGATTGCGAATACGGAAATCTATGTGCTTGACGACCGGCTTCAGCCGGTACCCATCGGAGTGCCGGGAGAACTTTATATCGGCGGCGAGGGCCTGGCACGCGGCTATCTCCACCAACCGGAACTCACCGCGGAGCGATTCATTCCCCATCCCTTCCGCGCCGGTGCACGCGTGTACCGGACCGGAGATTGGGTACGCTATCTTCCCGACGCCAATCTGGAGTTTCTCGGACGGCGCGATCAGCAAGTCAAGGTGCGCGGATTCCGCGTCGAGCTGGGCGAGGTGGAAGCGGCGCTGCGCGGATATCCTGGTGTGCGCGAGGCAGTGGCAACCGTGCGCGAAGACACGCCCGGTGACAAGCGCCTGGCCGCTTATGTGGTGGCGGATAAATCGCCTTCGGCGAGCGAGTGGCGACACTTCCTGCAAGCACGCCTGCCGGACTACATGGTGCCCTCGGCATTCATGACATTGCCGGCCTTGCCGCTGACCGCCAATGGCAAGATCGACCGGGCGGCCCTGCCGGTGCCGATGGTACCAAGGGAAACCGAAGCCGTGGTGCCGCGCACCGAAGACGAGCAGCGACTGGCGGAGATATTCGCCCAGGTACTGCGGCTCGGCCAGGTCGGTATCCACGATAATTTCTTCGAACTGGGCGGGGACTCCATTCTGGCGATCCAGATTGTCGCCCGCGCGCGTGGCAAGGGGTTGCGCTTCACACCCCGCCAGCTTTTCGAGCAGCCCACCATCGCCGGATTGCTGACCGTTGCAAATACCGGCTCCATCGCGGCGGAGCAGGGAATAGTGACGGGAACCGCGCCGCTCACCCCGATTCAGCGCTGGTTCTTTGAACAGGAACTGGCAGATCCGCAGCATTACAATCAGGCGGTGCTACTGACCGTCTCGCGGGACATCGATGACAATCGCTGGATACGCACTTTTGACCAGCTTCTGGCCCACCATGACGCATTGCGGCTACGCTTTTTTCGCACTGGCGATGGATGGATCCAGACACTTGCCGATCCGGGTTCAGCGACGCCTTACCGCCGCATCGACTTGTCCGGGGTTGCACGATCGCAACGCATGACGGCTGTAGCGGAACGAGCGGCGCAGGTGCAAGCAAGCCTCGATCTTTCCCGTGGACCACTCCTGCACGCCGCACTATTCGATTTCGGACCGGAAGAAGAGGCCTCCTTGCTGATCGTGATCCACCATCTGGCGGTTGATGGGGTTTCATGGCGCATCCTGCTTGAGGATCTGGATACCGCCAATGCCCGGATGGACCATCCCGCCGTCCTGCCGCCGAAGACCACGGCTTTCACCTCCTGGGCCGGTAAACTGGCGGCCCACGCAAACTCGGCAGATCTCATGGTGGAGGCGAAATACTGGCTCGCGGTGTTGCCCATGCAGGCGGCACCACTCCCCAGGGATTTGCCGGCGCCGCCGGAGGCCAACACCGCCGGATCAAGCCGCACGGTGGTGGTTTCTCTCAGCACGGAAGAAACCGCGTGCTTGCTGAGGGACATCGCACGGACTCATCGCGCCCGCATTGATGAGATACTGCTTACCGCCGTGGCTCTCTCCCTTGCCCGGTGGATCGGGGCGGGTGAGACGCTGGTTGACGTGGAAGGCCACGGCCGGGAAACCATTTTCGATGACGTCGATTTATCCCGAACCGTCGGCTGGTTTACGACGATCTTTCCGGTAGCCCTCGATGTCGGCGATTGCGCCAACCCCGGCGGGGCGCTGCGGCGAATCAAGGAGCGGCTGCGTGCGATCCCCCGGCGCGGTCTCGGTTATGGGCTCCTGCGGTACATGAGCAAGAGCGAGGCTGGAGACCGTCTGAAAACGCTCCCGCAAGCACAAATGAGCTTCAATTACCTCGGACAATTCGAGTATTCCGCCGATCCCGTTGATGCCGATGGGAACTATGGGAACGATTGGCGAGGACCAGCGTTCAGCGAGCGCGGCAGGCGGCGTTATCTTATTGACATCAATGGGGGCATTTTCTCCGACCGGCTGCACCTTTCCTGGATTTACAGCGAGGCGATACATCACCGCGCCACCATCGAAACACTGGCGGCGGCATTCCTGGAAGAATTGCGTGGAATAGTCACCTATCACCCATCCTCCAGGGATATGGGATTCTCACCGGCGGATTTCCCGCTTTCGAATCTTGACCAGGCGCAACTGGACGAGCTCCTGCGTGACAATCCTGACCTTGAGGACATCTATCCTCTGTCGCCGATGCAGGAAGGAATGTTGTTCCACACCCTCCTCGATCCGGATTCCGGAATCTACGTCGAGCAACTCCTCCATTCCTTCGCAAGTGATATCGATATCGAAGCATTTGAGCAAAGCTGGCGGTGCATGGTCATGCGTCATCCGGCGCTGCGGACGACGTTCCATTGGAAAGGTCTCGACGCGCCGTTACAGGTTGTCCACCGCGACGCCCAACTGGACTGTGTCCACCTTGACTGGCGTGAATCTTCCCAGACAAGTCAACGGCTCGATGATTTTCTTGACGCGGATCGGAAGCGGGGTTTCGATCTTTCGAAAGCGCCGCCGATGCGAATTTTTCTTATCCGAACCGGCGACAATCAGTTTGAGTTCGTCTGGAGCCATCACCATGCCCTCCTTGACGGATGGAGCGTGCCGATTCTCTTCTCGGAACTGGGAGATTTCTACGATGCGATCCAGCGTGGTGTCCGCCATGAGCCGCCGCCACCGCGCCCTTACCGGGACTATATCGCCTGGTTGCAAGAGCAGGACCGGAATGCTGCCCAGGCTTACTGGAAGCAGGCGCTCCAGGGATTTTTTGCCGCCACACCGTTGGTGGTGGACCGGCCACATTCGGGGGCAGGAGGAGCGGGAGAAGCAGGGGGAGCCGAGGAACATGGGGAACGATATATCCATATGTCAACCGCTTCAACAGCAACGCTGGAAACTTTCGCGCGCACGCACCAGCTCACGCTCAATACACTGATTCAGGCGGCCTGGGCACTGCTCCTGAGCCGCTACAGCGGTGAAACCGATATCGTGTTCGGCGTCATCGTGTCGGGACGTCCGGCAGCGATTGCCGGCGTCGAATCGATGCTGGGGCTTTTTATCAATGCATTGCCGTTACGCGTTTCCGTGGCAGAAGATGCCCCCCTCCTTGATTGGTTGCAGGATCTGCAAGCCCGTCAGCTCAAGGACAGGGAATATGAATACAGCTCGCTCGCGGAGGTGCAACGCTTAAGCGAAGTAACCGCCG
Organism: Nitrosospira sp. Nsp13; assembly: GCF_900101945.1. NCBI lineage: Bacteria > Pseudomonadati > Pseudomonadota > Betaproteobacteria > Nitrosomonadales > Nitrosomonadaceae > Nitrosospira > Nitrosospira sp. Nsp13. Next base: position 205,682 of record NZ_FMVD01000004.1, read on the forward strand.
GACAGCCCCTTTTCGAAAGTCTGCTGGTTTTTCAGAATTATCCCCGTCGCGAACCGGCAACGGGAAGCAAAGCCGCCAGCGCAACCCGGTCGGTGGAACGCACCAGTTACCCCTTGACGGCAATCGCGGCACCGGGCGAGGAACTCCTGCTCAGGCTTCTGTATGACCGTGCGCGTTTAGACGATGCCACCATCATGCGCTTGCTCGATCATTGGCAGGCGCTGCTGGAAGCCATAGCGGCGAACCCTGCCGGGCGTCTCGCGGACCTTTCATTGCTCACGGCTGCCGAGCGGCGACAGCTCGCGGACTGGAACCATACCCGGCGCGAATATCCGCGCGACCGTTGCATTCACGAGCTCTTTCTGGAACAGACGGCACGCACGCCCGATGCAGTCGCCCTTGTCCATGGCACCACCCGCTTCACTTATCGCGAGATCAGTGATCGTGCCCACATGATTGCCAACCATTTGCGCCGCCTCGGCGTGCATCCGGATACACCGGTGGCGCTCTGTCTTGAACGTTCGCCGGAGATGATAAGCGGAGTACTTGCCGTTCTCATTGCCGGGGGCGCCTGCGTGCCGCTCGATCCGGCATACCCGCGAGAGCGGTTAACCTTCATGCTGCAAGACAGCGGAGCACTTTTACTACTTACCCAGCGCGCGCTGGTTGATCGGTTGCCAGCCCATCGCGCACTGTGCCTGGATGAACCGCTTCCACCGCTGCCGGGCGACCCGCTACATGCCATGCCAAAACCGAAAAATCTGGCCTACATTATTTATACCTCGGGGTCGACCGGCAAGCCGAAGGGAGTAGCTTTACCCCATCGGACACTCGTTAATCTGACAGGCTGGCAGCATGGGGAACTCGGTTCAGGGGGCAACACGCTGCAATTTGCGCCATTGAGCTTCGACGTCTCGTTTCAGGAGATTTTCTCGACCCTTTGTGCCGGCGCGACCCTCATCCTGGCCCCCGAAACATTGCGGCAGGACCCAGTGGGGTTATGGCGGCTGATCAGCGAACAACAAGTTAACAGGTTATACCTTCCCTTTGTTGCACTACAGCAACTGGCGGAGGCTGCCGTTCACGTCGAGCCGCTCCCGGCAACCTTGCGAGAGATCATCACTGCCGGGGAGCAGTTGCAGGTCACGCCCCAGATCCGCAACCTGTTCAGAAATCTCCCCGGATGCCAATTGCACAATCATTATGGTCCATCGGAAACCCACGTGGTCACCGCTTACACGCTTATGGGTCCACCCAGCACTTGGCCCCTTCTGCCCCCCATCGGCCATCCGATTGCCAATACGTACATTCACCTGTTTGATCCAAGCCAGCGCCTCGTACCCATTGGTGTGCCGGGAGAAATGTATATCGGCGGGGACAGCCTTGCACGGGGTTATCTCAACCGGGATAAACTGACCGCCGAAAAATTCGTTGCCGACCCTGATTGTCCAAGTGCACGTCTTTATCGAACCGGTGATCTCGCCCGCTATCTTCCCAGTGGCGATATCGAGTTTCTTGGCCGCCTAGATCACCAGGTCAAGATTCGCGGTTTTCGGGTTGAGCCAGGCGAGGTGGAAGCCGTGCTCACCAGCCATCCCGCAGTGCGTGAGGCCGTCGTGATGGCACGGGAGGATGAACCAGGCGACCGCCGGCTGGCCGCCTATGTGGTGTCCCGGATGGAAACACAGCCTGCAGCCGTCGATCTGCGCCGGTTTCTACTCGAACGGTTGCCGGAGTATCTGGTACCCCCGGCTTATGTCTTTCTCGGCAGTCTCCCTCTCACACCGAGCGGCAAGATCGACCGGCGAGCGCTTCCGGCTCCGGATCACTCACGTCCGGATCTCGGACGCGCCGCCGTTCTGCCTCGTACGGACGACGAAACACGAATTGCGCAAATATGGATGCAGGTTCTCGGTCTCGACGCTGTCGGGGTGGAGGATAATTTCTTTGAGTTGGGTGGGCACTCATTGCTGGCAACGCGCGTAATCTCAAGGATTCGGGACACTTTCCGCATCGAAGTCCCATTGCGCCAGCTTTTCGAGTCCCCGACAGTTGCCGGTCTCGCGCGTGCCATAGGCCGGGAAACAGGCGAGGCCACTGCCGAGCCGGCTATTCTGGCCGGGCTACGGACGGATCCCTGTCCGCTATCTTTTGCCCAGCAACGGCTCTGGTTTTTCGAGCAGTTGTATCCGGGCAGCCCGGTGTATCACTTGAGCACGGTGCTGCCGTTCGATGGTCCCCTGGACCGCAAGGCGCTGGAAGACAGCCTGGGCGATCTGCTCGACCGCCACGAGGCGCTGCGCACCACCTTCACCGCCCTCGACGGCGTGCCGGTGCAGCTCGTTGCACCAGGCTTGCGTATCGACTTGCCGCTGGTGGATGTCAGCCAGCCAGCGGCCGGCTGCCTGGAACGCGCCCGCGCCGCCGCCAACGCCGCCCTGGCCGCCCCCTTCGATCTTGTGCGCGGCCCGCTGCTGCGCGCCAGCCTGTTGCGGCTCGAGACGGATTATCATTGGCTGGTGCTGGTGTTCCACCATATCGTGGCCGATGGCTGGTCGCTGGAGATCCTGCATCGCGATCTGCGCACGCTCTATGCCGGCAGGGTCAGCGGTGAGCCGCTGCTGCTGCCGGCATTGCCGATCCAGTACGCCGACTTTGCCTGCTGGCAGCGGCGTATCCTGCAGGGCGAACGGCTGAATGCTTTATTCGCCTACTGGCAAAAGCAGCTGGAGGATGCGCCGGTGGAACTTTCCCTGCCCACCGACCGGCCGCGCCCGGCCCAGTCCAGCTATCGCGGCGGACGTTGCGGAGTGTGGCTGAATGCATCGCTTACCGCGCGCTTGCGTGAACTGGGCAAAGCTGAGGGCGCCACCTTGTTCATGACGCTTCTGGCCGCCTTTGGCGCACTGCTGGCGCGCTACAGCGGGCAGTCCGATCTGGTGATCGGCACGCCTATCGCCAATCGCACCCGCAGCGAGCTGGAGGGATTGATCGGGTTTTTCGTCAATACGCTCGCCCTGCGCCTGGATCTTGCGGGCGACCCCTCGTTTGCCGCCCTGCTTGAGCGGGTACGCACCGTGGCGGCCGAGGCGTATGCACATCAGGATATGCCTTTCGAGATGCTGGTGGCCAGGCTCGCTCCCGCGCGCCATCTCAGCCAGGCGCCGCTCTTTCAGGTGATGTTCAATCTGCTGAATATCGATGGACGACTCCCCGGCGATGCAGCGCAAACGCCGGATGCCGGACCGGATGCTGAACGGGATGGCGACTCCGGTGAACCGGCCGAACCGGAAGAATCGGGAGAGTCGGGAGAGTCGGCAAAATTTGACCTCACGCTCTATGCCATTGAATATGACCGGACCATTCGGCTCCATGCGGTGTATGCGCGAGATCTTTTTGAGTCCGGGACCGTAAGACGCATACTCGGCCACTTTACAACACTCCTGGAAGCCATAGCTACCCATCCTGACGTACCACTCTCGCATTTACGGCTCACTCATCAAATACCATCCGGAAAAAACAGGGTTGCGCCCGCGAGCTCTTTTAATGAATTCCCCGAACAAGCGATCGAACAATCGATAGGGGGCCGTTTTCGCGAGCAGGCGGAGCGCTATCCCGATCACATTGCCATCCGGATAAAAAACGAGCAATGGACTTATAAGCAACTGGAAGCGCTTTCCAACCGGATTGCCAATGCGATTCTCTCCTTGCGTGGCGAAAGCGTGGAGCGCATCGCCCTGTTCTTTCGCCACGACGCATCGATGATCGCCGCCATATTTGGCATACTGAAAGCCGGCAAAATCTACGTCCCTCTTGATCCCGCTCATCCTCCCGCCCGGACTGAGCGGATTATCGACAGTTCCGGGGCGGCCGCGGTCCTCACCGATATCGATGGCTTTTCCACAGAATATGCGCAGGTGATCCGGCTTGGCGAGACCGAACGCTTCGAGACAAACCCGCCACCCCCCGTGTCTCTTGGCGCTATCGCCTACATCCTCTATACCTCAGGATCCACGGGGGAACCGAAGGGTGTCGTGCAGACTCACCGCAACGTTCTTGGGCATGTCCGGACCTACAGCAATAACCTGCATTTATGCGCCGATGACCGGCTGACATTTGTCTCTTCGTACAGCGTTGATGCCGCGGTTCAGGACATATTCGGTGCCCTGCTTAACGGCGCGGCGGTTTATCCTATTTCGGTGCGGGAGAATGGCGTGCAGGCGCTCGTCGATTGCCTGGTGGAACAAGAAATTACGGTTTTTCATTGCGCGCCGACCCTATTCCGCCATCTCATCCATGCACTGTCCAATTCAGCGCCTGGAATCACGCGTCTGGAAAAAATCCGCCTTGTCGCGCTCGGAGGCGAAGCCGTGTACCGGCGCGATGTCGATCTTTTCCGCACCCATTTTTCTCCGGACTGCCTGCTGGTCAATGGTTTCGGCCTGACTGAATCGACCCTGGCGCTACAATATTTTATTGATACTGGAGCCACGCTGATGCGCGACGCTGTACCCATCGGCTACCCGGTCGACGGTGTCGAGCTTTTATTGCTGGGCGACACCGGAGAACCGGTGGACGTCTACTGCCTAGGGGAAATCGTGTTGCGCGGTCCCTTTATCGCCATGGGCTATTGGCGGCAAGGCGGAATCGCGGCATTTCCACCGGATGGCGGAGGAGGGCGGCTTTACCGTACGGGTGACCTCGGCCGCCGGCTTCCGGATGGCAGCATCGAATTCATCGGGCGGCGGGATTTCCAGGTGAAGATCCGGGGCTACCGCATCGAACCGGGAGAAATCGAAAAACAGCTTCTGGAGTATCCTGGAGTGAAGCAAGCGGTGGTTATCCCGCAGGAATACGTCGATGGCCAAAGGCTTGTAGCCTACGTCTCGGCGAGGCTCGAGCAGGCTCCGGCGTCCGATGGCTTACGGCGGCATCTTGACCGGCGATTGCCTGATTATCTGATACCAGCGGTATTCGTCGTGCTTGAAGAATTGCCGATCACCCCCAGCGGCAAGATTAATCGCCTGGCATTACCGGTGCCGGAAACTTCGGACGACAGCTTTGCTCCACCGCGTACCATCGCCGAGACAAAACTCGCCGCAATCTGGCAGCAGGTACTCGCCATCGAGCACATCGGTATTCATGATAATTTCTTCTCCATCGGGGGACACTCGCTGTTCGCGACCCAGGTGATCTCACGGTTACGCGATGAATTCGGGGTCGAACTGCCGCTACAGCAGATTTTTGAGATTCCCACCATCGCCGGCCTGGCGCTGGCTGTGGCCGCCGCGCAGGCTGAAAGCGCGCCGCTGCCAAAGATTGACCCGCTGCCGCGCTGGCGGCATCGGGCAACGGTTTCCCCGCTCGGGGAGCTTATATTTTCCAATGATCTGAAGGCGATGCTGGATCGATTTGCCGCCACCGGCGGCACGATCGCGACGCCATTTTGAGGAGAGCGCTATGGACGCAATACAGCAACGGGAAAACCCGGAGATAAAGCTCGTCGAAAATAACGAGGAGGTTACGCTCTACATAGACGATGGACAGGCAATGCAAGGATGGGAAAGTGCGCTGATGTGGGAATCCGCCGACATCCTTTGCGGCTACGGTTCGGAATTTCTGGAAGTGGGATTGGGTCTGGGTATTTCGGCGTTACGCATCGCCGCCAACCCGGCCACGCGCCATCATACCGTCATCGAGAAATTTCCGCGGGTCATCGAGCTTTTTCGCGAACGCAACCCGTCCCCGCCGCCAGCGCTGGAGATTGTTCATGCGGATTTTTTCGAGTATATCCAGCGGATGGAGCCGGAAAGCCTCGACGGCATCTTCTTCGATCCCTATCTCGTACCGGTTTCACTGTGGGACGACGAAGCCTTGTGGATGGAAGTGATGCCGGCCGTGACGCGCGCCCTGCGCAAAGGCGGAGTCTTCATCCCCTGCTTTTCCACGCGCCCGGTGCTGCGGTGGCAGTTCGTCCACCACTTCGATCGTATTGTTGTCGAGCGCCGCTCCTATGCATCGTACGAAACCACGGATTACGTCAAGAAGGATACCGGCGACGCATATATCCAGTGCTTCGTTCGAACCCGATGAGAACCGGCGATACGACAGCCACAGCGCCAAGCTCTCCCACTCAGACTATACGCCGCAGCAGCACGCCTGAGTCGTAATCACGCAACTCGACCCGGGTTGACGCAACATCCACGGCGACGCAGCCCAATACGTTCCGGCGGGGCTCGAAAGGCAGCAGCCGCCATGAACTCAGGTGAGCGTCATCCTCGGAATCGGAGAGAATTTTCGGCTCCCCTCCTTCTGCGAGGCTGATCTCAAAGCTGTTCAAGGGCTTTGACAACCCCCGCCCAAGAGCCTTGATATAAGCTTCCTTGCACGTCCAGAGAGTGAAAAACCGGGTGTCCCGCGCCTGAGCGTCAGCCGCAAGCAGCCATGCTTGTTCGCCAGCGGCAAAATACGATGAAATCGAAGCAAGCTCAACGGAATTGCGAAGGATCTCGACATCCACTCCAACGTCGGTCCCCTGAGCGATTGCGTGGACGATGCAATCGCCGGAATGGGTGACATTGAACCGCACCAAACTAACCGGATGATGGATATACAATTTTCCGTATGGATCCTGCTTGAACCGGATCTGAGTGGGATCGGCACCCGTATATCGCGCCAGTAAACAACGCAGGGAGGTGCGCGCCAGGATAAAGGATTCCCGGTCGCGATCGAAATGGAATCGGGCTGCGCGGCATCGCTCCTCTTCATCAAGAATGGATAGATATTGATCGAGCGGAGTCCTCGTCTGCGGTACGGACATATACCAGAGGTGAACCGTCCCTGCGGGTAATTCGGTGGCTGGTACGGAAGTCATGGAGTGCGTGTGATGATATTTCCTGACTTGCAATTCTAATTCCTGGAGCCAGCCTTATCGAAGACTACGGAGCAAACCGGCGGTCTGCCACAAAACTACGAATGTTTTTTCGACAGCAGCAGCAACAGCATCGGTACGCCCAATAATGCTGTCAACACCCCGACCGGCAATTGCTGGGGCGCCCACAAGGTGCGCGCCAGGGTATCGGCCAGCGTAAGAAAGCCGCCCCCCAGCAACACCGACAAGGGCAATAGCCAACGAAAGTCGCTCACCCCCAGCAGGCGGACGGCGTGGGGCACGATCAGCCCGACAAAACCGATGGCGCCCGCCAGCATCAGCGCCGCCACAGTCGCCAATGACGCGCCAAAGTAGACCCCAATCTGCAATGGCAGCACGGCCACACCCAGCGTTTTTGCCTTCATCTGGCCGAGACTCAGAACATTGAGGCTACCGGAAAATAGCAGGCTCATGGCCGCTACCATGATCAGGGTGATCCACGCAGGCAGCAATCCTTCGGCGCGGGAAACGTCGCCCATCAGCCAGAACAGCATACCTTTTACATCGCTGGCCGGCGCCAGGGTCAGAATCAACGTGGTCAGGGCGGTACAGCCAGCGGACAACACGACGCCTGTCAGAAGCAGCCGGTAAAGATTCCAGTCACCAGCGCGAAAACTCAGGCCAAACACGATGGCAATCGCTGCCAATGCGCCCGCCAGTGATGTCAGATTGGTCAACAGGAGTCCCCATCCCAGCAGCATGGCGGCAAGCGCGCCCACCGCCGCCCCGCCGGATACGCCCAGAATATAGGGATCAGCCAGTGGATTGCGCAATAAAATTTGCAGTAGCGCTCCCGCTAGGGCGAGCAGGCCACCACAGGCGAATGCCGCCAATACGCGCGGCAGGCGCAGTTGCCAGACTATTTGATGGGAAACGCTGTCAGCTGGCGAAAACAATGCACTGGCAACGCCGGAAACAGGGATATCCACGCTGCCGAATAGCAATCCGGCGAACAGGCTGCCGAGTGCAAGCACCGAAAACAGAATCAGCAACCGTAAAGGATGTCTGGCGTAAGTCACACCAGAACGCAAACACTCAGAATCCCGGGCGAGGGCATACAGGCAGCACGGACTGTTTGTTCCAGCCCCTCCCGCGCACGGCGGAACGTTCCCGCAACGTTATCGCAGGCTGATGATGGGCCACGCATTTTTTTCGGCATAACCCTTGAGTGTTGCATCAGGATCCACCGCGACAGGATGGGTAACTTTGTTGAGCAGCGGCAGGTCATTCAGTGAATCGCTGTAAAACCAGCTTTCCAGGAACGACAGCCACGTCAGATTGTGCGCATCCAGCCAGCTTTCCAGCCGCGCTATCTTGCCTTCCCTGAAACAGGGTAATCCTGAAACCTGGCCTGTAAATTCGCCATCCTTCTGCTCTGGCTCGGTGGCGATCAAATTGCTTATACCCAGTGTCCGCGCGATCGGTGCGGTAACAAAGCGATTGGTGGCCGTGATGATGACACATAGATCGCCGCCAAGCATATGCCTGTTAATCAGTTCGCGCGCACCGGGCGCTATCAGGGGCAGAATCCTCTTCTCCATGAATTCACGGTGCCAGGCATCGAGCTGAGTGCGAGGGTGGCGCGACAATGGCTTTAACTGAAAATCCAGGAATTCGTGGATATCGAGCGTACCGGCTTTGTACTGCTCATAGAATTCCACATTGCGTGCTTCATACACTTCCCGATCCAGCACGTGCTGCTCGATAAGGAATTGCGCCCATTCGAAATCGCTGTCGCCGGCCAGGAGGGTATTGTCGAGGTCAAACAGGGCAAGTTTCATGATGCCACCTGCAATAACTCGCGTACCAATGGAACGGTGACTTTACGCCGGTTCGCCAGCGAATAGCTATCAAGCGCATCGAGCGTAGCCATCAGGGACGGTAAATCGCGCCGTCCATGACGAAGCAGGTAGTCGCACACCTCCTGCGACAGATCGAGCCCACGGCTGGCGGAGTGGCTTTTCATGGCTTTTGCTTTTTCCTCGTCAGTCAATTCATGCACCTGATATACCAAACCCCATCCCAAGCGGGTAACAAGATCTTCACGCACTTTCAACTTCAATTGCGCCGGAGCGGCGGAGCCGCTTACCAGGAGGAGCGCACGGCCCTCCTCGCGAATACCATTATAGAGATTAAACAAGCCAATTTGCGCATCGGCATTAAGGCGATCCACGTCATCCACCATCACGCAATCGGCATCGCTACCCGCGATGAAACTGGTATTCGCATCACATGCAAAATATGCTGTACTCATTTTATCGTGCATGCATAGTCCCGCCATCCCCTGCAGCAAGTGGCTTTTGCCGCATCCCGTACCGCCCCATAGATAAACAAAATGTTCCCGCTCCAGTCCGGCGAGGATATTACCCAGGGTCTGTAACAGTTCGGCGTTCCGGCCCGGCACGAAATTTGCCAGCGTTGGGGGTGGCGATGGGGCGATGTCCAGCACCAGTTGTTTCATCTACGAGCTTTATATCGTGCAGATCGCGGAAGTCGGAAGTGTTTAGGGATCATTTACGGTAAAATTGTGCTTCCTGAAAAGCGGCACTCTATCTGCAACTGAGCGAGAACTCAACTTGACTTCATCTAATCCCGAAAATCCCGACGCTATCCAGCTTTCCTACCGCGATGCGGGCGTGGATATTGATGCGGGTGACCGCCTGGTAGAAAACATCAAGCCCTATGCCAAACGTACCATGCGTCCGGAGGTGCTCGCGGGCATAGGCGGCTTTGGGGCGTTGTTCGAAATCTCCAGGAATTACCGCAATCCGGTGCTGGTATCGGGTACCGATGGCGTGGGCACCAAATTGAAGCTCGCATTCCAGTTGAACCGGCACGACCATATCGGAATAGACCTGGTGGCAATGAGCGTCAATGATATTCTGGTACAGGGGGCGGAACCATTGTTCTTCCTGGACTACTTCGCCTGCGGCAGATTGGACGTGGATACCGCCACCCAGGTAGTCAAGGGTATCGCGGCGGGTTGCGAACAAGCGGGTTGCGCCTTGATTGGCGGTGAGACCGCCGAAATGCCGGGCATGTACCCGGAGGGTGAATACGACCTTGCGGGTTTCGCGGTAGGCGTGGTGGAGAAAGATCATATCATCACCGGTTTAACTATCCGGGCGGGTGATGCAGTGCTTGGACTGGCTTCCAGCGGTGCGCATTCCAATGGTTACTCACTGATCCGCAAGATTATCGAAAAAAATAACACAGACTTGTCGACCGATTTCGGGGGTAAAGCGTTAATGGATGTAATCATGGCGCCGACCCGTATTTACGTAAAAGCGGTGCTCGAACTGATGAAGCATCTGCCGGTTAAAGGGCTGGCTCACATTACGGGTGGCGGATTGGTGGAAAATATTCCACGCATCCTGCCAGAAAGTGTCGTTGCGGTACTGCAAAAAGGCCACTGGGAAATCCCGCTGCTTTTCCGCTGGCTGCAGGAGCAAGGCAACGTGACCGAAAGTGAAATGCACCGTGTGTTTAATTGCGGCATTGGCATGGTGCTGATCGTGGCGCCGGAACTTGCCGATAGCGCGGTGAAGATATTGCAGTCTGGGGGCGAAACCGTTTGGCGTATCGGCATCATCCGGCAACGGGATGCGAATGAATCGCAGACGATCATTGAGTAATCGAGACAAAGATTGTCTTTGGTCATCCTGTTGATGCTGACATAATGAAGTCCCTTGTTATTCTCATTTCCGGTCGCGGCAGCAACATGGAAGCGCTGATCGACGCAAAACTCCCGGTCAGGATAGCCGCTGTCATCAGTAACAGGCCGGATGCGGCGGGGCTGGAAATTGCCAGGATGCATGGATTTGAAACAAAAGTACTGGATCAACGGTCTTATCCAGTTCGCGAGGCATTCGATACCGCCTTGGCGGAAACAATCGACGCTTACGAACCGGACCTGATCGCACTCGCCGGTTTCATGCGCATTCTGGGAGATGGCTTTGTTAACCGTTATTGTGGAAAGCTGATGAACGTTCACCCTTCACTGCTGCCCGCCTTTCCCGGCCTCGACACTCACGCCCGGGCCCTGAAGGAAGGCGTGAAGATACATGGCTGCACCGTGCACTTTGTAACCTCGCAGGTGGACCACGGCCCGATCATCATTCAGGCGGCGGTCCAGACATTGCCCGGCGACACCAAAGAAACGCTCGCTGCACGGGTATTGCAACAGGAACACCGCATTTACCCCGAAGCGATACGCTGGTTTATGGAAGGCCGACTGAAAGTCGCCGATAATCGTGTGGAAGTGAGCGATGCCGTGGCTGATGGTTCAATTTTATTCTCACCGGAATTACACCAATGAAACTTCTATCTGTTGCCCTGTCATGCGGACTATACTTTTCCGCTTTTTTCACCTCGTCCGCTCTGGCCGCCGATATTCCCGCTCGTGTCGACATTAGCTACTCGATAACATCCGGCGGCCTGGAAGGAGAAGTGAATGATACATTGCAAATCAAACGTGAAAAAGGCATGCGCAGCTATGCCATCAGCAGCGAAGCCCGCGCCAAGGGGATGCTGGCGTTAACACAACCGGAACCTATCATGCTTGGTAGTGCGGGCAGTATCACGGCGGAGGGATCACTGCGCCCCAGCCGCTTTTCCGATCAGCACGGCAAGAAAATACCCAAAGTAGCTATTTTTGACTGGAACAAGAAATTGCTGACCCTTCAGCATAAACGCGGGGAAGAGCAGAAGGCCCTGCCTGCCAACATCCAGGATAGGCTGAGCCTGCACTATAGCTTCATGTTCTCGCCTGCTCCCGGCAAAGTTATCGATCTGTACGTAACCGACGGCAAGCGGCTCGAATCGGTTCGCTACACCGTTGGTAAGGAAACACTGGATACCCCGATGGGCAAGCTCGAAACCATCGTGCTCACAAAACAGACTGAAACGGATGGCGAGCGCGACAGGAAAATCTGGCTTGCCGTTGACCACCATATGCTCCCGGTACGTATCGTGGCCACCGAGAAAATGGGCATTGTGACGGATCAGATGGTTACGAAAATAAGCTATGGAGAGCCCGCGAATAGCTTAAAACAGGGACGCCTTCAATAATCCCGAATTCGGCGGCGGACCATTTTTGTGCGGTATGGCGGTATGATCGACAACCATCTCGTGCGCCACTTGACTCTCCTCCTGGTGAATTCGCGACAGGCCGAATTTCGAATAATTTAAAGCCTGAGAATTTGTCATCCTTCCACAATTTGGGATGTATGTTGTACCCCACTGTGCGGATGTGCCACGTCTCCCTCACTCCTACTTTCGCGGTATCGACATAGATGCGTATTACTCCTGCTCACCTGGACATGGTCACCGCCGCGCTGCGTGCCGTGCTGCCGCTGGATCACCCTGCCGATTCAATACTGCGGCATTTTTTTCGCGAGAATCCGGCGTTTGGGGCGAATGACCGGGCATTTATCGCGGAAAGCGTATTCGGCATTTTGCGCCACCGTTTTTTTCTTGAAAGCGTATCCGGCACTTCCACGCCCCGTTCCTTGTTGCTTGCCTATCTGGCCAGGTTTCAGGGTATGAATTTGCGCGAGCTGCTGCCGCTCGTCAGCGAGGTTGAAGCAAAATGGCTTACCGGGATCAAGGCAGTGACTCCGGAATCGCAGTCGCCTGCCATACAGGCCGAATTCCCTGAATGGCTGATGGAGAAGCTGCGTGGCTTCATGCCAGATAACGAGATTCTCGATCTGGGACGTTCGCTGCAACGCCCCGCTTCACTTGATTTGCGCGTCAATACGCTGCTTGCGAACCGCGACGAAGTCCTTGCGTTGCTGAACAAGGACGGAATTGAAGGCAATGCCACGCCGTACTCGCTTATCGGTATCCGCCTGACCGGCAAGCCGGCTATCAACCGCCATGAACTGTTCCTTACCGGCAAGGTGGAGGTACAGGACGAAGGCAGCCAACTGCTGGGCTATTTGCTCGCACCAAAGCGTGGCGACATGGTGGTGGATTTCTGCGCGGGGGCGGGGGGGAAAACGCTGATGCTGGGTGCGCTGATGCGCTCACAGGGACGCATCTATGCTTTCGATATTTCCGAAAAACGGCTGAACAACCTGAAGCCGCGCCTCAAGCGTTCCGGGTTATCCAATCTTTATCCGCAGCGTATTGCCAACGAAAACGACATCAAGGTAAAACGTCTGACGGGAAAGATTGACCGGGTACTGGTGGATGCACCGTGCAGCGGGCTGGGAACATTACGCCGCAATCCGGATCTGAAGTGGCGGCAGTCACCGCAGAGTATCGAAGAACTCAAGCGCAAGCAAGTGGCGATTCTATCCTCCGCGGCGAACCTGCTCAAGCCGGGTGGCAGGCTGATCTATGCTACTTGCAGCTTCCTGCCGGAGGAGAACCAGGAAATTGTCGAGCGCTTTCTCGCTGGCCATCCCCGGCTCATACTGCTGAACTGCGCCGAACTTTTGGCGCAACAGAAAATTCCGCTCGATACCGGCGTATATTTGCGGTTATCGCCCGGTTTACACGGTACGGATGGTTTTTTTGCCGCCGCGATGGCACTGGTAAAGCAGGAAGATGACATTCCCAATCCGTAGCGCTTCCCTGGTTGGCTGTCTGATTGTCCTCCCTGCAACGTCCGCGGCTGCCTTCGGCCATCCTGCAATTTTGGCAGCCGGTCTCCTGTAGTTATTCCCGTCGCCGGCACGGCGCAAGCTGCCTTTACGCCAGGAGACGCTGCCGGCCCAAGCCGCGCTGCAAAAATTTGGAGAATGATGAGTGGGTGACAAGAAGAAACCCGGCGCTCACCGATCTTTATCTGAAAAATCGACACCGCCACTACGAACACTCGCAACCCAGCGTACGGCACGGCAAACCGGTCCTTGCTGTTGCTCGTGCTAGAATTTATTACAGCGCACGCTTGGTTCCAATCTACTCATGCAACCTGATAACGAAATCGAAATCCAGAGTCTGCTACGCAGCCTGATCACCGATGTGCAGGAGATCAGCGTCCTGTGGCAGCTTGCCGTGATACTTGCAAGCCTGGGACTGGCATGGCTGCTGCAAAAACAATTCAGACAACGCATTTCACCGGAAGCAAGCGCCAGCCGCACGCTGAATATCAGCATGGGCAGCTTGAGCCGGCTTTCATTCCCACTGCTGGCGCTTGTCCTGGTTATTGTTGGAAGAGAGGCGCTCAGGCACTGGCATTCGACCCATCTCCTCAATATCGTTATTCCGTTATTGTTTGCGCTCGCGCTGATTCGCGCGGCTGTGTATATACTGCGCCGGGTTTTTTCCAGCCAGGAGTGGTTGCGTCCCTGGGAGCGGTTCATTGGCTGGGCAGTGTGGATCGGGCTGGTACTCCACATAACCGGTCTGTTGCCGGAAATTTTGACCCTCCTTGATGAAATCTCCTTCCATATTGGCAAGCAACGTCTCTCAGTACTGCTGATCGTGCAGGGAATTCTTGCATTTACAATCAGTATGCTGTTGGCGCTTTGGCTGGCCAGTTCGCTTGAAGTGCGTATCATGCAAGCCGGTGCGCTAAATATCAATCAGCGGGTAATCCTGTCAAAAGTTACCCGCACTCTGCTGATTCTCCTGGGTGTGCTGGTCGCATTGCCCATGGTGGGGGTCGACATTACCGTCCTGTCCGTATTCGGTGGCGCGCTTGGCGTTGGGCTGGGATTGGGTCTGCAGAAAATTGCCAGCAACTACATAAGCGGCTTTATCATTCTGCTGGATCGCTCCCTGCATATCGGCGACGTCGTGACAGTGGATAACCGTAAAGGTGAAGTCACTTTACTTACCACGCGGTACGTGGTGCTCAAAGTCGACGACGGTACCGAAGCCCTTATCCCCAATGATACCTTCATCACTTCAACGGTTATCAGCCAGACCTATTCGGACCACCGGATACGCCTGATTCTTCCGATTCAGATCGGCTACGCAAGCCCTGTTGAAGCCGCCATGAAAATCATGCTGGATGCCGCGAAAAAACAGCAACAAATATTGACCGATCCCGAACCCATGGTGATCCTCAAGGAATTTGCCGACAGTGGAATCAATCTTGAATTGATTATCTGGGTTGAGGATCCAGAGGGTGGAGCACTCCGCTTACGTTCCAGCCTGAACCTTGAAATCTGGACAGAATTTCAAAAATACGGTATCGAGATCCCCTTCCCGCAACGGGAAGTGCGGCTCGTGCGGCCAGCCAAATTAGAAAATTAATGGCGGGAATTTAACAGCAGAATCCCAGAATCCATTAGGCCGCGAGATGATGGCGGGGCAGATTGCGAGACAGTTTTGGCGTTTGGGAAAAGTCCATAGTCTGGTCTATAGACGCTGCGCTGGTGGCAAAAACGGCAGCGAAAATCGCCGAAAACTGACCGCCCTCACTCAGGTAGGCTCGGAGAGCCGCCTGATGGATTATCTGGATTTAATGCTCATACTGTCTTTTTTTGTATGAACTCGATCTTGTAACCGTCCGGGTCCTCGACAAATGCAATCACGGTGGCACCATGTTTCATGGGTCCTGCTTCCCGTGTAACGTTGCCGCCACGCTTTTTTACTTCTTCACAGGTCTTGTAGGCGTCATCCACTTCTATGGCAATATGTCCATAGCCGGTGCCCAGGTCGTATTTTTTTACATCCCAGTTATGGGTTAATTCAAGTACCGCGCCATCCGCCTCATCCTGATAACCGACAAACGCAAGCGTAAATTTTCCCTCGGGGTAATCCCGCCGGCGCAATACTTTCATTCCCAGCACACCCGTGTAGAAAGCAATGGATTCTTCCAGATCGCCGACTCGCAGCATGGTATGCAAAATACGCATTTAAATTTCCACCATTTCAAAATCTTCCTTGCGCGCGGCACATTCGGGACAAGTCCAGTTCATTGGTACGTCTTCCCATCGTGTCCCGGGGGGAATACCTTCTTGCGGCGATCCTTCGGCTTCGTCGTATATGAAGCCGCAAATGAGGCACATGTAACAACGGTAAGCGCGAGTTTCGGTAGTGGGCATGATGACAGGGATTTGGGTTAAAATGCCATTTTACGGTATTAGTCCATGTCTCAGCCACCCCCTATAGTACTTTCTTTCGCCGCCAGCGACTCCAGCGGCGGCGCCGGTATCCAGGCCGACATCCTCACTCTTGCCAGCATGGGTTGTCATCCGCTGTCGGTGATTACCGCTATTACCGTGCAGGACACGGCCGGGGTGGATGATGTCATGGCGCTGGACCCGGAATGGGTGGCGGATCAGGCGCGCGCGGTTCTTGAAGACATGCCGGTACATGTCTTCAAGATCGGAATGCTGGGCAGCGTGGAGATTATCACGGCCATTGCTGAAGTGATTTCAGATTATCCTGATATCCCGCTGGTGCTGGACCCGGTGCTTACCTCGGGCCGCGGCGACGAACTCGCCAGCGAAGATATGCTGATCGCGATGCGCGAATTATTGCTTCCCCAGGCGACCATCATCACTCCCAATAGCCTGGAAGCGCGGCGGCTCGCCCAGGATGATGAAGACGATGATGACGACATACAGAACCTGAGTCAATGCGCAGGCCGTCTTTTACAGATGGGTTGCGAATACGTGCTTATCACGGGAACCCATGAAAATACGCTACAGGTGGTCAACCATCTGTATGGAAACGATGGCGTTATCCGATCGGATTCCTGGCAACGCCTGCCGGGTTCCTACCATGGTTCCGGCTGCACGCTCGCTTCGGCCATTGCCGCCGCGCTTGCGAATGGCTTACCCATTGCCGAGGGGGTATATGAAGCACAGGAATATACCTGGCAGTCGCTTAAAGCCGGTTTTCGTCCGGGAATGGGACAGTTTCTGCCCGACCGGCTATTCTGGGCCCGCGATGAGATAGATGCCGTGGGCGAGGATAAAGTGAAATGACCCGGCCAGAACTCGGAGGGCTATACGCCATCACACCGGAGATGACCGACACCTCAGGCCTGGTTACGATGACGCAACAGGCGCTGACAGGTGGAGCACGTCTGGTTCAATACCGTAACAAGACAGCGGGTACCGCGCTGCGACTGGAGCAGGCATATTCACTTGCACATCTTTGCCGAAAATTCGGCGTACCCTTTATCGTCAATGATTATCTCGATCTTGCCGTTGAGGTCGGTGCGGATGGTGTACATGTGGGACGGGACGACGCGTCCGTAGCCGAAGCCCGACGCAGGCTCGGGAAGGGGAAAATTATTGGAGTTTCTTGCTACAACCGGTTGGAGCTTGCCGTCGAAGCCGAGCGGGACGGTGCGGATTATGTCGCATTCGGCGCTTTTTTTGATTCTCCCACCAAACCGGGTGCGGCGGCGGCACCCATGGATTTGCTGGATCATGCAAGGCGGAAACTGCATGTTGCTGTGGTAGCTATCGGGGGCATTACTTCGGATAATGCCGGAGAACTGATAAGCCGGGGCGCCAATGCAGTAGCGGCGAGCAGTGCTCTGTTTGCGACTGGGTATATTCGATCCGCAGCCGAGAATTTTTCCCGGTTATTTCAATCTAATCCCACGGCTGATTGCTTATTTCCAGATCATTCTTCAGTGTAACGCGTGGCCCACAATACCTTGCATCGCTTGATACTCTTTTTTATGAGTTCGCCATAGCTGCGGACTCACTCTCCGTATTCCATTCCCAATAAACATAGGTTATCAAATGACTTCACGTAATCAGCAATTGTTTGAGCTTTCCCAGAAATATATTCCAGGCGGGGTTAATTCGCCTGTACGTGCCTTCAAGTCGGTGGGCGGCACGCCGGTATTCTTCCGTCGGGGGCAGGGCGCCTACGTATGGGATGCGGACGATAAACCTTATATAGATTACGTCGGTTCCTGGGGACCGCTGATTCTTGGCCATGCCCATCCCGAAGTAATTAAAGCGGTCCAGGCAGCGGCGCAAGACGGTTTGACTTTTGGCGCACCCACCGAGGCTGAACTCGAAATAGCGGAGTTGCTGTGCACACTGGTTCCATCGATCGAGCAGGTGAGACTGGTAAGCTCGGGAACCGAAGCGACGATGAGCGCCATTCGCCTGGCACGCGGGTATACCGGGAGGAACCGCATTATCAAATTCGAAGGATGTTATCACGGCCATGATGACGCCCTGCTGGTGAAAGCAGGGTCCGGGGCGCTTACTTTCGGTCATCCCAGTTCCGCCGGGGTTCCCGCCGGAACCACATCCAGCACCGTAGTGCTGGATTACAACGACCTCGCCGGCGTGGAGCAGGCGTTCAGCCAATTTGGCGACGAAATCGCCGCTGTCATCGTCGAACCCGTGGCGGGCAACATGAATCTGGTCGCGCCGAAATCCGGCTTCTTGCCTGCCCTGCGCGAGTTATGCACGCAACATGGCAGCGTACTTATCTTTGATGAAGTGATGACCGGCTTTCGTGTTGGACTGGAATGCGCCCAGGGGCTCTACGGCATCAAACCCGATCTTACCACGCTCGGCAAAGTGATCGGCGGCGGCATGCCGATGGCTGCTTTTGGCGGTAGACGTGACATTATGCAGTGTCTGGCCCCATTAGGGCCCGTGTATCAGGCCGGTACGCTTTCCGGCAACCCTGTCGCAGTGGCCGCGGGGCTTGCCACGTTGAAGCTGGTGCAAATGCCGGGATTCTACGAAAAGCTTGCTGCCAGGACTCAACAACTTATTGAGGGTCTGGCTGCAGCCGCAAAAAAACACGGTATTCCCTTTTGCGCACAGGCGGTGGGGGGCATGTTCGGCCTTTATTTCCGGGAAGGCTTGCCGGCAAGCTATATTGAAGTGATGGAATGCGACAAGAAATCTTTTAACCGTTTTTTCCATGCCATGCTGCAAGAGGGGATTTACTTTGCGCCGTCAGCATTCGAGGCGGGCTTCGTTTCGACAGCACATGGTGATGTCGAAATCGATAAAACGCTGGATGCGGCTGACCGGGTATTCGGTGCGCTGAAATAAAGAAATAAGAAACGGCCGGATCAATCTGGATCAGGCCGTTTTATTTTGATTGGCGTCATTTCAAATTCGAGGGCTTAGCGCAAACCGGAAATAAACTCTGATACCACCTGAATTTCCCGTTCGCTCATGCGAGAAGCAATCATGTGCATCACGTTATTGGGATCTTTGGTGCGCTGATCGGTCCGGAACGCTCGTAGTTGCGCCGCAACATATTCCGAATGCTGGCCCGCAAGGCGCGGGTAGTTAGGTGGAATGCCAACACCATTGGGAGAGTGGCAGCCGGCACAGGCGGGCAGGCCGGATTCCAGATTTCCACCACGATAGATCTTCTCACCCTGTTGCGCCAGTGCTTTGTCCTTGGCGCCACCAGACCTGGAAGTTTGCTGAGCATAATAGGCACCGAGATTCTTCATATCCTCCGCGGAGAGCGGCGCCACCATGGCACCCATAATCGGGCTTTCGCGCTCTGCGGGTTTGCCATCTTGCGGCTTGAAATTCTCCAGTTGCTTGGTGATATACTCGGCATGCTGGCCAGCCAGGCTGGGATTTGTGGGTATGACACTGTTACCGTCGGGGTTGTGACAAGTTGCACAAATTTGTGTGGCAATTTGCTGGCCTTTAGCTGCGTCACCCTTGCTCTTATGGACCTCGGGAGCAGTTTCAGCGGAGACTTGATTGGATAGCGCCAGTGCGGCAAATAACAACACCACATTCGAAACTGATTTCATGCCATGCATTTCATGACGCTCCGAGAAAAATAAATATAACCATGCTATCAACATTGTATTTTAACAAGGTGAAAGCCGGTTAACAACCATAAAACCATAAACCGCCAACAAATGAAAACATTATTTTTTCTGCTGTTGCTTGTCAACGTTGTTTTCGCATTCTATATTCAGATGCCGAGACCGTTATCCGGTAGCCACGTACAGCCATTGCCGGAACTTCAGCCGGAAGGAATCAAGCCGTTAGCCACGTCTGTCAACTGCCTGGAATGGGCCTCCTTTTTTGAGGCGGATCTGGAGCGGGTCGAGGCTGCGATAGCCAGGCAAGAGCTGGGGGATAAGATAAGCCGGCAACCAATGGGCAAGACTCCGGTCTTTTGGATACATATCCCTCCCCTCAGAAGTAAATATCATGCCATAAAGAAGATGGGGGAGCTTGGAAGGTTGAAGTTAACCAATTTTTCTCACGTTCAAGACGATAGCAAATGGAATAACGCTATTTCCATGGGGTTTTTCCATAACATAGATGAAGCCCAGAATATGATGGTATCGCTCAGGAGCAAAGGCGTAAGATCGGCGGTTATCGGAGCACGCAACCTGGAGCAGATAAAATTCGTAGTGCAAGCACCATCGGACGATATTGTCAGGAGGATGACGGACCTGGAGCGCGAATTCCCCGGCAGCGAGCTGAAGAGGACCGAATGCAATGCATCGGAGCAGGAGCTGATGGGTACCAATGATAAATAACAAGTGCAATCCTTGCGCAAACATGCCAGGTCCTTTTCATTATCACGCGTAACCCAGGGAATCTCGGGGCGGCCGTGGAGCGTGTCGCTGGCAAACCCGGATGATTTGTTGAGGGGTTCCCAAAGAAGGGTCCGGAATGAATCCCGGGCTGATTTTCTCCCCCCGCCCCTTACTGCAGTTCTCTGCCAATTGCACACACGATACCACTCTTGCAATGCATTCACTCAACCGCCATCATACGTTCTTATTCACTCATCGGAAGCGACCATGACCGTACCTCTCAAATCCCCGCAAGAAATAGAGAAAATGCGTATAGCGGGCAGGCTGGCGTCGGAGGTACTTGATTATATAACCCCCTTTGTCAAACCGGGGGTCACGACCAATGAGCTCGATACCTTGTGCCATGATTATATGGTCAATGTGCAGCATACCGTTCCCGCTCCACTCAATTACGCACCGCCGGGATATTCACCTTATCCAAAATCCATCTGTACCTCGGTCAATCATCAGGTGTGTCACGGTGTGCCGGGGGAGAAAACACTGAAATCCGGAGATATCGTCAACATTGATGTTACCGTCATCAAGGATGGGTATCACGGCGATACCAGCCGCATGTATTATGCTGGCGAACCAGGAATCCAGGCCAGACGCTTGTGCGAAATTACGTATGAATCCATGTGGCGTGGTATCGAGGAAGTTAAGGCAGGAAAACAATTGGGGGATATTGGCCATGCTATCCAGCATTTCGCCGAAGGTCATGGATGCAGTGTGGTGAGGGAATTCTGTGGCCATGGGATCGGCACAAAATTTCATGAAGACCCTCAGGTACTCCACTATGGCCGTGCCGGTACCGGGCTGCAGCTCAAAACGGGGATGATTTTTACCATCGAGCCCATGATCAACGCGGGGAAAGCGCCCATACGCCAAATGGCCGACGGTTGGACCATCGTCACCAAGGACCACAGCCTGTCGGCACAATGGGAACACACCGTGCTGGTCACCGAAACCGGATACGAGGTGCTGACCCTGTCCGCCGGTGCGCCACAGAAGCCTGCTTTTCGTTCCTGAACGTCATGAAGCCCCCCGGTGCCAGCTCACCGCGGAATCCTTCCGATATCGAAGTAGGCAAGAAAGCGCTTCTTCAAGGCCGCGAAGCACTACGTCAGCACTATTACATGAGCAAGAACGGCACAGCCCTTCTGCGCGGCCATTGCCGCCTGGTGGACGACGTTTTATGTCAAGTCTGGCGTGACATGGCGATGCCGGCTTCCATAGCGCTGCTGGCGGTAGGCGGTTATGGACGCCGGCAGCTTTTTCCCTATTCCGATATCGACCTGCTGGTGCTGCTTCCCGCAGGGAAAAATAAGTCTGGGACGGTGGACGATGCTATCGAATCCCGGCTGGAACACTGGGTAAGATTATTATGGGATATCGGCCTGGAGGTTGGACACAGTGTCCGCACGCTCGCTGAATGCGCGGAAGAGGCGGACAAGGACATCACCGTGCAAACCAGTCTGCTGGAAGCCCGTCTACTTGCCGGGCGCCGTCCGCTGTTCAGTCAATTTTCGCGAGCCATGCAGGCAATGCTTGAGCCGCGCGCTTTTTTTATCGCCAAGCAGCTTGAGCAACATCAGCGTCATGGCAGATATCACGATGCCACGCACAACCTTGAACCCAATATAAAGGAAAGCCCTGGCGGGCTTCGGGATTTACAGAACATTCTATGGGTCAGCCGTGCCGCGAAGCTGGGAAAATCCTGGCCGGATCTTGCCAAAGGGGGGGTTATTACGCAACGGGAAGCCCGCCTTGCCCAGCGTCATCAAACTATCCTGCAAAACCTGCGCATCCGGCTGCACTACCTCGCGGGAAGGCGCGAGGACCGTTTACTGTTCGATTATCAGACTTCTCTCGCTGAAGAGCTCGACATAGTCGGCAAGCCACCGCGTCGTGCAAGTGAAATACTGATGCAACGCTACTATCGTGCCGCCAAGGCGGTGACGCAGATCAATACGATCCTGTTACCTACACTACGCACGGAGATTTTTCCTGTTACGGATACCGTGCCGGTCATCATCAATGAACGTTTTCAGAAGTGCGGCGAATTGCTGGAAGCTTGCGACGAAGATATTTTCCGGCGGGAGCCGGGCACGATCCTGGAAAGTACCCTGCTACTGCAGCAGCATCCTGAGTTAAAGGAGCGCAGCGCGGCGACGCTGAGGGCGATGTGGCGGGCCACACCTCTCATCAATGCAGCCTTCCGGCGCGATCCGCGCAATCGCGCCCTGTTCATGAGAATCCTGCGGCAACCACACGGACTGACAGATGAGCTGCGCCTTATGAACCGCTATGGCATCCTTGGGCGCTATATCCCGGCGTTTGGACGCATTGTCGGCCAGATGCAGCATGACCTGTTTCACGTTTATACGGTGGACGAGCATATCCTGATGGTGGTGAGAAACCTGCGTCGTTTCATGGCGCCGGAATTCACTCACGAATATCCGCTATGCAGCCGGCTCATCGGCGAATTCGAACGCCCGGAGGTACTCTATCTTGCGGGACTGTTCCATGACATTGCCAAGGGGCGCAATGGAGATCACTCGGTGCTTGGAAAAACCGACGCCAGGCAGTTCTGCGAACGACACGGGATGCGAGCGGAAGATACAGAGCTGGTTACGTGGCTGGTGGAAAATCATCTGGTAATGTCGATGACGGCCCAGAAAAAAGACATCTCAGATGCGAGCGTGATTGAGGATTTCGCCACGCGTGTCGGCGACGAACGTCATCTCATCGCGCTTTATCTGCTCACCGTTGCGGATATTCGAGGTACCAGTCCAAAAGTATGGAATGCCTGGAAGGGCAAGCTGCTGGAAGATTTGTTCTGGATAACGCGGCGGCATTTTTACGGCGAGTCCATCCATGCGGATGGAACGCTAAAAAACCGCAAAAACAAGGCGCTGGAATTGCTGCAACATGCCGGCATTCCCACCAGTGCGCATGAGCGGCTATGGTCGGCACTCGATCCCACTTATTTGTTGCTGCATGATCCACAGGAAATCGCCTGGCATACGCGCCACTTGAGCCACCGGATGAAATCGCCCACGCCGGTGGTCAAGGCACGTATCGCACCCGCCGGGACAGGCATTGAGGTATTGGTCTACGCACCTGACCAAAAGGATTTGTTCGCACGTATCTGCGGCTTTTTCGATGGTCTGGATTACAACATCGTCGAGGCCAGAATTCATACCACCCGCGACGGCTATGCGCTCGATAGCTTCCTGGTGCTGGATCCCTTCAATGTGGTGGAGCATCAGCGCGATGTCGTCGGTATTGTGGAGCATGAACTGGCACAGCAATTAAAGCAGCAGGTACCCTTAAAACCCCCGCTGCAAGGACGCCTGAGCCGCCATCTCAAACATTTTCCGATTACGCCGGAAGTCGATATCGAACCGGATGAAAAGGGTATGTACCATGTTCTGTCGATTGTAGCGGGAGATCAGCCGGGACTGCTGACGCGCATCGCGCAGGTGTTGGTGAGCTTCAGTGTCAATGTACACGGCGCCAGGATAAATACCCTGGGTGAACGCGCCGAAGACACATTCCTGATTACGGGAGAAATACTGAATGAGACGCGAACCGTGATCCGCCTTGAGACAATGCTGCTAGAGGCACTACGGACCTCGAGCGAAACATCCGGCGCCAACCCGGGAAATCGTCATTAATCAACACTGATCTATTAAATAAGCGTCAACTACCGGATTTAGATTTAATGCACCGTAACCGCGGCTTCTTCCTCGCTGGCAAGGTCCTGGCAGTAATTCTCGTAGATACCATCGAGAAATCCCCATAGCGCATCGCATGCCCGGGTGGTTGCCGCCAGCACTTCTGCCTGCTTCTCCGGCGTATCGGCAAAGCGCTCGATCAATGCCCATTCCGCTTGCGAATGGTGCACGTCGGCTTCCTGGTGGACCGTAAAGAATTCATAGCTGTCCGGATCATTCATTCCATAGAACTTTGTCAGACCGTCAATCTTTACAGCGGCAATTGCCGGTACCTGCGATTCAAACGCGTGCATCGCCGCTAGACCTGCATAAAACGGCTGGTTCAGGCAGATGTCCCGGTAGGTCGATACCAGCCTCGCCGTGCTTGGCAGGGCGGCGGCATTGGCCAGGCTCTTGTCGCTGGAACCCAGCGCCAGGGCGAAAGTCTTCCATAAGGCGGGATGGTTCTTTTCGCCATGCTCTTCGCTGATCAGATTCTTCAGTACTTCCTGGCGCACGCTGATGTCGCCGCTATGGGTTTCGGTATGAAGATGCGGCGTATTGAAATGCACCGCGCTCAGATAGGTCGGCTCGGCCAGCACGTTATGAAAATACTGTTCCGCGTAGTGGCGCAATTGCTCTTTGGAAAGCTTCCCTTCCGTCCACGCGACATAAAAAGGATGCTTCAGCAGATGCCGCGCATCAATGATGGAGGTGACTTGTGTTTTGAGTGACGAGGTTATTTTCATGCTGGCAAGGTTTCCGTTTGGGAAGTATTTATTTGGGCGCGTAGCTGCCGCGCGGCTTCGACCATGCGCTCCAGTGCTGTGACGACTTCCGGCCAACTGCGCGTCTTCAAGCCACAATCCGGGTTAACCCATAATTGTTTTGAATTGATCACCTGGCAGGCTTTCTCCAATAATTCCAGCATCTCGCCGGTCTCTGGAATTCTTGGCGAATGAATATCGTATACGCCGGGCCCGATTTCATTCGGGTACTTGAATTGACCGAACCCATCCAGCAACTCCATACGTGAGCGCGAGGTTTCGATGGTAATAACGTCGGCACCCATATCGGCGATAGCTGGCAGAATGTCGTTGAACTCCGAGTAGCACATATGAGTGTGTATCTGCGTATCATCCTTTACACCGGAACTGGATACGCGGAATGCTTCCACCGCCCACTTCAGGTATTCATTCCAATTGGCTTTTTTGAGCGGCAGCCCTTCGCGAAACGCCGGCTCGTCAATCTGAATGATACCGATTCCGGCACGCTCCAGATCGGCGACTTCATCACGGATGGCTAGAGCGAGTTGCAGCGCCGTGGTTGAGCGTGGTTGATCGTCACGCACGAACGACCACATCAGCATGGTAATGGGACCGGTTAACATACCCTTCACCGGCTTTGTGGTCAGACTCTGCGCATATTGAATCCAGTCCACCGTCATGGGTTCGGGACGAAAGATATCGCCGTACAGAATTGGCGGCTTGACACAGCGGGAGCCGTAGCTCTGCACCCATCCGTTCTCGGTAAAGGCATAGCCGCATAATTGCTCGCCGAAATACTCCACCATGTCGTTGCGCTCGGCTTCGCCATGAACGAATACATCCAATCCGATCTCTTCCTGTTTCCTGATTGCCAGCTGGATTTCCCTGCGCATCGCTTCCAGATACTGCAAATTGCCGAGCTCACCTTTTCTGAACGCGGCACGTGCCTGACGAATCTCCGGGGTTTGCGGAAATGAACCGATCGTTGTGGTGGGCAAGTCGGGAAGTTGAAAACGCTGCTGCTGCAGCACCTGACGCACTTCGAACGGACTCGTACGGTGACTGTCATTCTGCGTCAGGCGTTGCAGGCGTTCCTGCATTACCGGGTTATGGTTGCGGGGTGACTCACGGCGCTCTTGTCTTGCCCTGGTGGAGGCATCCAGTTGCTCGCGTATGGCGTTCTCTCCCTGGTTCAGACCCTGCCCGAGGATCGATAACTCTTTTAGCTTCTGTACCGAGAACGCCAGCCAGTTTTTTATCTCGCTATCCAATCGGGTTTCCAGCTCAAGATCCACCGGACAATGCAGCAGCGAACAACTGGGCGCAATCCATAACCGCTCACCCAGGGTCAACTGCGCGCGCGCCAGAATCGCCAACGCCTGTGCCAGATCGGCGCGCCATACATTGCGTCCATCAATGATGCCCAGCGACAGAACTTTTTCGGTTGGATAACCTTCGAGAAAAATATCAAGCTGATCCGGCGCACGGCATAAATCGATATGCAAACCATCCACCGGCAGGTTTTTCAAGCGAGCAGCATGGTTATCCACCGCTTCAAAATAAGTGGCCAATAACAACTTCGGCAGTTTTGTTCCGGTCGCGGCCAAGGCAGCGTATGCCTGATCCAGACCGCTCAACCAGTCATCCCCTAGATCAAGCGCCAGGAAAGGTTCGTCGATCTGCACCCATTCCACACCAAGGGAGGCGAGCCGGGCCAGAATTTCACGATAGACCGGCAGCAGATGCGCTAACAAGTCGAGCCGGTTGAAGCCGGGCTCTGTCTCTTTGCCGAGATATAAATAGGTCAGCGGCCCGATCAGCACCACCTTCGGTGAAATGCCCAGCGCCTTGGCTTCCGCCACTTCCCGGAAAAGTTGCGACGATGCAATACGGAATCTTGTGTGTGCATCGAATTCAGGGACGATGTAGTGATAGTTAGTGTCAAACCACTTGGTCATCTCCATCGCCGGCTGACTCGCCGTTCCACGCGCCATTGCGAAATACAGATCCAGTCCGATTTCGTCACTGCCCGCGTTGAATCGTGCGGGCGCCGCGCCCAGCAGCGCCGTCATGTTCAGCATTTGATCGTAAAGTGCGAAATCCCCAGCGGGAATCAGGTCAATACCCGCTTCACGCTGTGTGATCCAATGGTGTTTCCGTAATTCGGCCGCTCTGATTTGCAGCTGTTGTTCGTCGATATCGCCACGCCAGCACGCCTCGAGCGCCTGTTTCAGCTCGCGACGCGCGCCGATGCGCGGGAAACCGAGATTATGTGTCAAAGCCATGATTGCTCCTCATTCCTGCCGGTTATCGGGTTAGTTGCCAACTCAGTTGCCGGCTCAAGTGCCGGCTAGTTGCAGTAAGCGGCCATTGTGTGGCAGACTACGCTATGAATCAAATGAAATGTTCTAAAGAAATTATGAATGGTGTTCATAGTTATAGCCAAGATCATGCTTGAGTTACGCCACCTGCGCACGCTGGCGGCATTGCATGAAACCGGCAGCGTGTCGCGCGCCGCCAAGCGTGTACACCTGACCCAGTCTGCGTTGTCCCATCAGATCAAGGCACTGCAAAGTCACTATGGCCTGCCGGTCATACAGCGCCGGGGACAGTCCATCGAACTCACCGATGCCGGGAAACACCTGGTGGCGCTTGCCGGAAAGGTGTTGGATGAGATTCAGGAAACTGAACGGGATCTCGCTAAAATCTCGCAGCAGGCATCAGGAAGCTTGCGCATCGTACTGGAATGTCACACCTGCTTTGATTGGCTGATGCCGCTCATGGATGAATTCCGCCTGCACTGGCCGGACGTGGAACTGGATCTCGTTTCCGGATTCCATGCCGATCCTGTCAAACTGCTGGAGGAAGGAGGCGCAGATGTGGTCATTGGATCGGAACACAAGCGGCAACGGGGCATTGTCCATCACCCGTTATTCCGTTTTGAGATTCTCGCGGTATTGGCACCGGAGCACCCCCTGCGCTCAAAGCGGATACTGCATGCGGCGGACTTTGCCGATGTAACGCTTATTACCTATCCGGTGCCGGAAGATCGCATCGATCTTATACTCAACGTGCTGAAGCCCGCCGGTATCCAGCCACAGCGGCGCACGGCGGAACTGACCGTCGCCATCCTGCAACTGGTGGCCAGCCGCCGTGGTGTCGCCGCGCTACCCAGTTGGGGCATCAAAAACTATGTGGATCACGACTATGTGATTGCCCGCCGCATCGGGACCAATGGACTATGGAGCGACCTGTATGCATCAACACTCAAGGAAACTGCATCCCGCCCCTATCTGCGGGACTTCCTGACAACCGCAAGGAATACCTGTTTCGCCACACTGGACGGAATTATTCCGCTGGAATGAGGTTTTTCACTCCAAATAGTCAACACGGAAGAAACTGAAGGGAGTAAATCAGGGAAGGTAATGATTTAAATCCGGTGAGCAAACGAACCATCGTTTGCTCACCGTTAATGTGCCGATGAGTGCCTAGTGTAGCGTAACCGCGGCTTCTTCCTCGCTGGCAAGGTCCTGGCAGTAATTCTCGTAGATGCCATCGAGAAATCCCCATAGCGCATCGCATGCCCGGGTGGTTGCCGCCAGCACTTCTGCCTGCTTCTCCGGCGTATCGGCAAAGCGCTCGATCAATGCCCATTCCGCTTGCGAATGGTGCACGTCGGCTTCCTGGTGGACCGTAAAGAATTCATAGCTGTCCGGATCATTCATTCCATAGAACTTTGCCAGACCGTCAATTTTTACAGCGGCAATTGCCGGCACCTGCGATTCAAACGCGTGCATCGCCGCCAGACCTGCATAAAACGGCTGGTTCAGGCAGATGTCCCGGTAGGTCGATACCAGCCTCGCCGTGCCTGGCAGGGCGGCGGCATTGGCCAGGCTCTTGTCGCTGGAACCCAGCGCCAGGGCGAAAGTCTTCCATAAGGCGGGATGGTTCTTTTCGCCATGCTCTTCGCTGATCAGATTCTTCAGTACTTCCTGGCGCACGCTGATGTCGCCGCTATGGGTTTCGGTATGAAGATGCGGCGTATTGAAATGCACCGCGCTCAGATAGGTCGGCTCGGCCAGCACGTTATGAAAATACTGTTCCGCGTAGTGACGCAATTGCTCTTTGGAAAGCTTCCCTTCTGTCCACGCGACATAAAAAGGATGCTTCAGCAGATGCCGCGCATCAATGATGGAGTCTATTCTTTGCTTAAGAGATACGTTGGTTGTCATGGTTTTCCTCTTTAACAGAGATGGGTAATCGGACAGCATATCATCGCGAAATAATATCGTGAAGTCAAATTTTGGCGACTAAATTTCCATCGACATTAATTAGTGACCGTAGCCGTGCCCGTAAAACCATTCCTTACCGGCATCCACTTGCGGCGTATTAACGGCTACACTGCTGCTTTATCTGCTTTCGGATTATCCTGAATCCGATAGTGGGACCGGGTAAGTGTGTGCGGTTTTTGAGGACAGGGCAAGGCGCAGCAACGCAGAGTCCGGTGTCGCGAGAGTCGTGCAGTCCGCCCCGTAGCGAACTCACCTGGAGCGTGAGCGTCAAGTGGCACATAGAATCGTTATTAATCATAGAATTGAACTGATAAATGAGCGGTCAACTACCGGATTCAGGGTTACTTTATGGATGAGCAAGCCAGCCTGCTGGCGCTATTCACCAGCAGTTTTCTTGCGGCCACGTTGCTCCCCGGTGGCTCGGAAGCTGTCCTATTCGGCGTTCTGACCGCTTATCCCGAGCTTTACTGGTCTGCTTTGGGAGTCGCGTCGGTGGGCAATACCCTGGGTGGCATGAGTTCGTACGCTATCGGGCTCTTTTTACCCGATGAGAAGGCATTTTTTGAAAAATCCGGGGGTAATCTGCGCGGCCTGGCGTGGGTGCGTAACTACGGCAGTCCGATACTCTTGCTGGCGTGGGTGCCGATTATCGGCGATCTGTTGTGTGTCGCCGCGGGGTGGCTTCGGATCAACTGGATATTGGCAATGCTGTTCATGGCTGCCGGAAAGTTTGCGCGTTACTGGGCAATCGCGGCGGCTATCAGCCCGTAGTTCAATTGACTGTTGCCCAATAAAAAAGCCGGCTGCTGACTTATCGGCCGGCTTATCGGTTCTTGTCGACTTATATCGGTCTTCTATCGATTCTCGCGCAAGATCAATCCATCCTCGTCATTTCTGAAGTAACTTCTGTAGTTCACCGCTCTGGTACATTTCTGTCACGATGTCGGAACCGCCGACAAACTCACCGTTGATATAAAGCTGCGGAATAGTCGGCCAGCTGGAATACTCCTTGATGCCCTGCCGGATTTCCGGCTCGGTAAGCACATCCACCGAGAAAAGATTATCCACCCCGCATGCATTCAGAACTTTCACGGCATGGGCGGAGAAGCCGCACTGAGGGGCTTGCGGCGTACCCTTCATATAGAGCACCACGGGATGAGTGGTCACCTGCTGTTTGATGGTTTCTTGCGTATTCATATAGGGCTCCTCGTCAATTTAATCAATCTGAAATCTGATCATGGGAAATAAAACCGTCTTCAGAAATATGATGCATCTCGGTTAATGTATCCCAGAATTACATTCTAGCAGTTTCTTGCGAGAAACTTCCAAACCGTCCGCCACTGACCCGCGGTATGCCTGCCAGATCGGAACGGGAAAGCACGCTATGAAAACCCGCTTCACCCAGCAGATGCCTGCATGCTTCCGCCTGATCGTAGCCATGTTCGAACAGCAGCGTACCATCCGCAACCAGATAAAGGGGAGCGGACGTAATGATGAAGCGAATGCAGTCAAGACCGTCGTCACCCGCTCCTTCCGTGAGTGCCATGCGAGGCTCGAAACGCAAGTCGCCCTGAGTGAGATGAGGATCACCGTCGGCGACATACGGGGGGTTGGAAACAATGAGATCGAACCTTTCCCCGGACAGTCCATCGAACCAGTCGGTTTCGATGATGCGTACATTGCTTGCATTGAGCTGCCTGGCATTTATTTTGGCGATAGCCACGGCACCGGCTGAGGAATCTACCGCCATGATGTCAGCAAGTGGGCGATGTTTGGCGATGGTCAGTGCGATGGCGCCACTCCCGGTCCCCAGATCAAGAACTTTGCAAGGACGATCCAGAGGAAGCCGCTCCAACGCCAAATCCACCAGTAACTCGGTTTCAGGCCGGGGAATGAGTACCGCCGGTGTAACATTGAAATCCAGGCTGTAAAATTCACGTTTTCCCATGAGATAGGCGACCGGTTCGCCATGAACACGCCGTGCCGTCAATAAGTGAAAGGATTGCGCCTGTTCCGCGGTAAGCTCGTGTTCGGGATGGGCAGCAAGATGGGCATGGCTGGCGTTGAGCACACTTTGCAGCAACATGCGTGCGTCGGTATCGCCAATGTCTCGGCGCGCTTGATGGAGCGCTTGCAATATGGTGATTTGCTGCATCACGAGATTCAACCAGATAATCGCGCAAAAGTAAGGAGTTGATACAGAGGCTGTCTACTCGCCCATCGCCGCCAATTGCTCCGCCTGATGCTCGGACATGAGCGCTGAACACAGTTCAGTCAAGTCTCCATCCATGATCTGTTCGATCTTGTAAAGCGTGAGATTGACGCGGTGATCGGTTATTCGACCCTGCGGAAAGTTATAGGTACGAATGCGTCCCGCGCGGTCGCCGCTGCCGATCAACGATTTACGGGTAGCCGCCTGTTTGCTCTGCTGTTCCTGCGTTTGCTTATCGCGGATTCGTGCGGCCAGAACGCTCATCGCCTGCGCTTTGTTTTTGTGCTGCGAGCGTCCATCCTGGCACTCGACCACGATACCGGTCGGCAAGTGAGTGATGCGCACCGCGGAATCCGTCTTGTTGATATGTTGGCCGCCCGCGCCGGAGGCGCGGTAGGTATCAATTCTTAATTCCGCCGGATTCAGCACCACGTCCATGATTTCGTCCGCCTCGGGCATTACCGCGACGGTACAGGCGGAAGTGTGGATACGGCCCTGCGTCTCGGTAACAGGCACACGTTGCACACGATGACCGCCTGATTCGAACTTGAGTTTGGAATAGGCGCCGTTACCGATGATCTTGGCGATGATTTCCTTGTACCCGCCCGCTTCGGACGGGCTTTGAGAAATAATTTCCACTTGCCAGCGCTGACGCTCCGCGAAGCGCGCATACATGCGAAACAAATCGCCCGCGAATAACGCCGACTCGTCCCCGCCTGTTCCGGCACGGATTTCCAGGAAAATACTGCGCTCGTCATTGGGGTCTTTGGGCAGTAACTGTTTCTGCAGTTCCGCCCCGATCTGTGTGAGCCGCTCTTTGCCATCGCGCATTTCAGCGTCGGCAAAGTCGCGCATCTCGGCGTCGCCACACATTTCCTGCGCGGTTTGAATATCGCGCTCGCTTTGGAGGTAGGCCTCGTAAAGCTCCACCACCGGCGCGATCTCCGCACGCTCACGCGTGAGCTTACGATAATTATCGAGATTAGCGGTGATGGTTTCGCTACTCAGCAGACGATTCAACTCCTCCAGGCGCACGCTGAGCTGCGTGAGCTTGGCAGCGATACTTTTATTCATTCTGGACGGTGGAGGTGGTACAGGCGGTTGATCAGATCGACGAGATCGTCACGTTCTTCCGCCGCGGCATGATTGAGCGCGTAAGAGGGAATGTGCAGAAATTTGTTGGTCAGGCCGTTACTCAGGGATTCCATGATTTTTTGCGGATCTTCGCCCTTGGCCAGAAGCTTCCTGGCCCGCTCCAGCTCATGGCGCCGATATCGTTCGGCCTGGTCACGCAATGCGCGGATGGTGGGAACCAGCTCACGCGACTCCAGCCAGTGCATGAAATTGATCACATTCGAATCGATAATCGCCTCGGCCTGGGCTACCGCGCCCTGGCGTGAATCCAAACCTTCTTTGACAATGTCAGCCAGATCGTCCACGGAGTAGAGAAACACATCATCCAGTTCCGCCACTTCCGGCTCTACATCTCGCGGCACTGCCAAATCCACCATGAAAATGGGACGATGCTTGCGCGCTTTGATCGCGCGCTCCACCATGCCCTTACCCAGTATAGGCAGCGTACTCGCGGTACAGGTCACTACAATATCGTGCGATGCCAATTGCTCAGGCAGCTCATTCAGCGTAATCGCCTGCGCATTGAAACGATGCGCCAGAACCTGTGCGCGTTCACTCGTGCGGTTGGCTACGGTGATACGCTTCGGATGGCGTGCGGCGAAATGACTGGCGCATAACTCGATCATTTCCCCCGCTCCGATAAACAATACGCGCTGCTCACCGATGTCGCCAAAAATCCGCTCCGCCAGCCGCGTGGCGGCCGCGGCCATGGAAACGGAATTCGCGCCGATCTCGGTGGAGCTGCGAACTTCCTTGGCGACGAAGAAAGTACGCTGAAACAACTTGTGCAACAGCATTCCGAGCGTGCCGGCGTGCTCGGCGGACTTCACCGCACTCTTTAATTGGCCGAGTATCTGCGGTTCGCCCAGCACCATGGAATCCAGTCCGCTGGCCACCCGGAAGGCATGCTTAACCGCTTTTTCGCGAGGCAGTTTATAGAGATACGGTTCCAGTTCACGCGCCTGCAAGTGATGAAAATCCGCCAGCCAGTGCGTTGCCTCTTCCGGTTTCTCGGTACTGCAATAAACCTCGGTGCGATTGCAGGTTGAAACGATTGCGGCTTCTCTTACCGGACGGCGGCCCACAAAATCTTGCAGCGCGCGCTCCATCGCATCTTCCGGGAACGAAACCTGTTCGCGGACATCCAGCGGCGCGGTCTGATGATTAATGCCAAAGGCAAATAGCTGCATAGAAGACAATGTAAGCAACCGGGAAGAATCTGAAAATTTGTTGATTATAGTATTACAAGCGTTTGAATACCATTAATTAGAAGGATTTTTGCGTGGAAGAGTTTCCAGTTTACAGAAAAATATGAGGCGCTTGATGGGAATATCACGCCTGCTTCGGCTGCCTGCCGCTCATCTCTCGATGGAGATCCGCCTCATGATTCTTGATACGCTTTTTCACGGGGATCGTCATCGTTGTCGCAATTATTTACATATTCTCCAGCCTCTCTTTTTGGCTTCTGTTAAGCTCCTGTTTATAAGCAGGATTAATGATGGGAACGAAACTTGCTTCAGCAAGAAGCGTGTATGAAGCATGGGTGGTCAGCACTTCATACCATCGAGACATGATAGGCCAAGTCTTGCATACAATAAGTCATGATGCTGGCGATATCCTGCAGCGAGAGGGTTTCAAAAGTCCCGCGCCGGATGTTGTCTGAACATCAGGCGTAAAGCATGACCTACAGAATGGATCATCTCTCCACCTTATCCGCCGAACATCTCGACCGTTACCAGCGGATCATTACGGAAGCGATAGGCATACGTCGGCACAGCGAGTTGCTGGCATGGTTACAGGGGGAGTTGCAATACTATCTGCCGCATGAAATCTTGATTGCCGTGTGGGGTAATTTCACGGAAAATCTGATTTGTTATGACATTGTTTCAGCATTGCCCGGGGTCAGAACCGAGTACTCCGACCCGCGAACACTCACGCCGCTACTGCAAGGATTGTTTAATCGCTGGGTCGAACTGGGAAAATCGCCGTATACACTCGGCGCCGGTGACTCCGGTTTCCTGCTGGAAGAAGGCGATCTTCAGTGTTCCCTCGGCAAAGCATTGCAGGGCATGCGATCTTTACTGGTACATGGCCTGACGGACGAGCGGTCAAACCAGGACTGCCTTTATGTCATCTTCAGCCTGGAAAGAAAACTTCAAGATTCGCTTGGCGCAATGCAAATTCTGCTGCCTTATCTTGACACGGCGTTAAGCCAGGTTACGCCCCTTGTTCATCCCGAGTCTAATGCACCGGTATTAACAGCTCAGCCGAAAGATGGAGAATACTGGGGGTTGAGCAAACGTGAAACAGAGATCATGAATTGGGTAAAGATAGGCAAAACCAATCTGGAAATTGCCGCTATTTTAGGCATAAGCGTATTTACGGTTAAAAATCACCTGCAGCATATCTTCAAAGCACTTAATGTTGCGACTCGAATGCAAGCTGCTATAAAGATTACAGAGAGCCGCAAGCGGGATAGCTGAAGCCCGCTCAAAAATAGTTAAAGCCCATTAATCAGCCGATAGAATTTATATTCTATGGACTACAAAATTATATTAAAATAACCATATTCGATAAATGGACTAACGCTGTCGGGAGAAAACCAATCCCGGCCGAAAATCTGAGCCAATACCGTGCCGAAATCCTGTTTCTCTTTTCCCCGCCATGCATCGCCATGGGTCAATGAGAGACTTGGCATCTGTTCTGCGAATCTCATCCTGTCCCCCGCAAAATCTCTCTGAGTAAACCTACGCTACATGCGCGCTGATATTACGAGGATGCCCCTTGTGGATGCCCTCAAGGCCATCGCCTGCTTATTAATTGTGTTGCATCACCTGGCGGCCTATGGCCCCATGTCGGAGATCGCATATCCGCTGTTTCCTGGTCTGATCGACGGGCTTTACGAATATGGAAGAATGGCTGTACAAGTTTTTTTTGTCATTGCGGGCTTTTTGTTTGCCGGGAAACATGCGCCAGGCGGGACATTACTTGTGGCCCGCCCCGTTCAAGCCATCAAACAACGCTATTTCAGACTGGTCGTACCCTATCTCGCCGCCTTGATCCTGGCGATCGGATGCGCAGCTGTTGCAAGAAGCTGGATGATCCACGATTCCATCCCTGACGTGGCTGAACCCCTCCAGTTTCTGGCACATGCATTTTTGCTGCATGATTTACTCGATCAGGAGGCGCTATCGGCAGGTGTCTGGTACGTGGCGATCGATTTTCAGTTGTTCACCGTTACCGTGATTCTGCTCTGGCTATCAGGGAAAATCCAATCCGGATACCCGAACCTGAAAGCAGCCGGTCTAATTTTGATTACCGGCTTAACTTTAGCCTCACTGTTCGTATTTAACCGGGATACGTCCCTGGACGAAACCGCTTTCTATTTCTTTGGATCATTCGGTCTCGGGATTCTGATTTATTGGACTTCGAGCAGACAACAATCTCTCTGGCTCCTCCTGCTGCTGATTCTGATCGTGGTAGCGGCCTTGCTGGTGGACTTCCGTTCCCGGATAGCGGTTGCAGGGATTGTAATGCTGATGTTGGGCCTTGCCAGGCAATATCGCTCCGTACTAGAAAATTTTCCCTTACCGAATTTCCTAAGCACTCTTGGACGTATCTCCTACTCGATATTCCTGGTTCACTTCCCCCTGTGCCTGATCGTCAACGCAACATTCTTTCGCCTTTTCCCGGATCAACCCATCATGAATGCATTCGGGATGATTTTGGCTTTATGCATTAGCGTTCTGGGTGGCGCTCTATTTTTCAGGTGGGTGGAGAGCGGATGGAACAGGCCTGCTTATTTCTGGAGGAGGAGTAAAGAGAGGGGTGTTTCTGTGGGCTAGCCCGACGTAATCCCCAAGGAGATGAAGCAAGGGTTCTTATAGTTAATTGATTATTGGAAAGGGCATACTCGAATACTCTTGAAAAGCCCAAGCAGATAACAGCTCTCAAACATGGCTTTCTCTTTATACCCCCAAATATATCCCCAGAGGCTTAATGCTAAGAGTCGAGCGATTAAATTCGGTGTTAAATTTTCAACTACTAAATACTAAATTCATAAATTAGTCCGAGAACTCGCGTTACCCCAATAAAATAAAAAAGGACTAGCGATTAAGCTAATCCTTTGATTTATTGGTGGCAAGGGCTCAACCAAACAAACCTCTAAAGCCTTTTGTGATGAAGGAATAACATAATTCAAGAAACTGTTATACCAACAAATATACCAACAGATATCTTGAGCTTTTGGTGTCAGGCGGGGAGCATTGCAATCCTCATCGCCGGTATTGCCAGCGGGAAGGCGTTCCTCTTGAACACCGCAGTGGAAAGGTGGGAATAAGCAGGACTATCCGAGCATTAGCTCTCGCAATTTATTGCTCTGCTGCGGTATGTTCATTTCGGCCTTCACTTTGCTCGACTTTCAATCTGAACGTTTTCAAGTATGGGCTTAGCTCAACGTGACAGGTTTAGTAATTTCCCTGGCGGGAGTAATAGTATTTTATTGGCATGTTGGGGTAGATTAAGTCGAACATCAATTGCCCACTCCGGTACGGCATAACTATTGCTGAGTTCGGATTTTATCTGGTCGATAGTTGTTCTGGATGGTCCAGACCTAAAAAAAACATCGATTTGGTCTTCCGTCGCAATCCTTTCATTGCCGAGAAATTGGACAGATTGAAGAACAAACGTCTGCTTAATTTGTTCGTCATCTTCACTCTGCTCTTCGGTAATTTGGATAATTAGTGGAAGACAATCAGCAGATCCGGGTTTGAATACGATATTGTTCTCGTGATTGTTTATTTTTGAAGCGATGAAATCGCAGGCATTTTTGAACTCAGCTTTCATAACCGCTTTCATTATTTCTTCAATATGTGCAGCCTTTGGTGTTCCTCTAAATTCTCCGTCGCTGTTGAAATATATTTCATATAGCATTCCACTCAACAGATGATTTGCGGTTTGCTGAGGAAATCTTGCGAGCTCAATATCTAGGTTTTTCATAAACTCAAGAGCCTTCTGCGCATTTCCACAAGCAGCTTGATATATATTGCGCCCCAAGACAAACCATTTACGCGGCTCCGCCTCCTCGTCTCTAAACTTTTTAATGTTCTGTACTGCTGGGTTCTGAACGTACCAGTTATGAGACTTCAAAGCTTTGATAGCAGCATCAATGGAGTCGGACCCATCAAGCTCATAGGCGCTGTCACGAAGCGCATCTAACGGGTATTCAAAAACGAAATCGGCAGCGGCGGAATCATTCTCCTCCAGCGGAGTCGAACGAGTTGGAACCAAAACGGTCTCCGAAGCATACTTAAGTTTCTCAGTTGTAACGGTAGCACCGGATTCCTCATCTGCTGGACCGCCTTGAGTCGTAACTTCTGCCTCACGTGCCTTGCTTACCTTGTCTTCTATCTGGATAGCCGATGCTAGGTTTTCTAAACCTTTTGGTCTAATCGTAGAAAGAGCTTTAACCAGGATCGGCAATGTAACTATATGAATTTTGTCATGGCCGACGGTCGCTTGAAATTCCGCCACCAACCGGGGATCAGTTAGCTTTAACACGGGTTCTCTATTAGGGATTTCTTTTTTTTCACCTTTTATTTCGACGAGGCGCTTTGTTGGTCCATAGACCCAGTCGGCCTTCTCATCATTTGTTACAAAAATTAGATCGCGGGGATTTTTTTCTTCGGTTGCGGATTGTATAAATCCTTTTTCCTTCCCTAGCGACAAAATTTCAAACCATATTATTAAGTCACCGTATTTATTCTCAGATTTTCCTGAATCTCTGAAACCGGGGGGCAATCGGTGAGAGTTTCGTGCATCTCCTACTGCGCTTGCTCGCGCACAGAGATCCGCCAGATCGGAATCAAGTATACAGTTTGACAAAGTGGTTGCAATTTCGCCATGTATGCTCCATATGTCGAACTGCTGGTTGAAAACACAGGTGAAGCTTCCCAGTTCATCTATCGCCTTATCGAAGCCTTCCAGAAACTCCTCACGCGAGCCCTTATAGGCAATCTTGTTTAGGATGTCGCCGTCTACGAAGGAAGCTGCCGTTTCTCGCAATGTTGTTAATGAGTTCGTAAGCTGCGTAGGGCCTGCTGGTGCATAATCAGAAAACTTTCCAGCTTTGAATTTCGCCCGATATTCATGTGCTGCCCATGCCGGAATAAATAACCGACCAAATGTCAGTTCTAATTCCGTTGTCCAGTTGAAAAAATCTTTTCGGGCAGCGGCGTGAAGTTTATAAAGATAACCGAGAATGCTCGTATCAAGAATTACGTAAGTTTCAGGGTTCTCCGCAGTTCGCCCCAGCTCTTTAAGGTACTGCTCTTCCGTATTAGGAAGAATATGCTGTCCAAGACGCATCTGGTTCTCCGAATTTCCTCACATCTGCAAAAATTAACGGAAGAAAATAGTTATTCAAAACAATTTGATACCTTACATGGGAACTTTTTTCAAATTGTTGGTATGAGGAACTGCTTCCCGTTACTATGGATTGATTGTCAAACCGGGGGGTTCCCTACAGTCATGCATTCCCCCTCCGATAAAGGAATTACACTCAAGGTCCCAGTTCCTCCACACCTTCTTAAAGTGCAATTGTGGCTGACGCAGGCAGCCAATACGAAAGTCGCGCAAAGGGACTCGCACCTCAAGTGGCGTTCGGTTAGCGGCTTCGTTAGTTCTTAAGATGTGATGCGATCTCCTGATAAATGTTTCCTGCTTCAGCCAAGCGGAATCTTCAGTACTAAATCCGCCAGATAAACGGGGAAAAAAATAATACTTCGCTCAGCCAGTAGGCACGGATTTCATTTATGTCACTTCCACCGGCACGAGAGGTGAATTAATAATATTTGTTAGTTAAATACCAATTCTGACATCACGACCCAGAGCTCTCAAGCCCTTACTGGTTCGCATATTACGTGGGGGAAATTCGTCTGGACGAGCCCAGCCTATAATTTCGCCGAGGCTACTTAAGCCTATGTGGTTTATTGCCCATTGCTTATCTCGGATCGCATTCCACAGCCGTTGGGCAACACTTCCACTTCCCCAAACAACGTAATCTAAGAGATCGAGCATGGACTTTCCATCATTTGATTGCTGACGCCAAAGCCATTCACCGAACTTCAGAATCTTATCGTCTCTTGCTTGGGGAGTATCGGGTAAACCGAGATGCTTATTTTCCTGCTTAATAGCGTGATCTCGGATGGCATGGACATGGGAAACGGCTTCGATAAATTCCACCTCTTTCAGTTTGAGAATGCGTCCCTTGGTGAAAAACTCGCGTAATTTAGGAGACCATTCATAAATAGTACGCTCTTCAAATGTATGATCAAAATCCGCCTTATGCCACCACTGAAGTGCATCACGAAGCGCTAACTCAGGATTTATGGAATTCCTTAGATAATATTCTTCGTAAGGATGTCGTGTTCCGTCCTTTACCTGCTTGTAATAATAAGCGTGTAAGAACTGGTCTGCTTGTACCCCCGCCGGCACAGAATCATCGATCCATGAGGGCCTAACACCGGGAGCCGAGACCCTGGACCCAATCATGCGCATGAGCTCAAGCGTTTCATTCCAATCTTGCTGAAAATTCTGGAAGCGTTTTCCCGATGACCGTGTTTTGTCTACATGTATAAGCCCGTGGTTTTTTGGTATTTGACGTTCTTTTTCAAACTGCCGTTCGATTCTATAGTCGGCCTCTCTCAGCCCTGATCGTTGGGCGGCGAGCTTGGCTTGCTCGTGATAAATCTCACTATTTAAGCGCGTTGCGTGATCCTCGAGTTCCTCGAAAAAGTTACGTACCTCGGATTCCATTCCGGTTTCAATCAACTCTTCTTGGGAGAGAAATATCCCTGCCTCAATGTTCGAGAACCACGCGCGGTCTGAGAGGTTTGCTGATCCAATATAGACTCCCGATTCAACCCACCATATTATCTTCGCATGCAAGATGTCAGGTACTAGGCTGCACTGAATATTGGGACTAGCTTGATCGATGAACCACTTCAAAATTTCTGGATCAACAGGGACCGTATGATCATATCGACCGAAGAATTCGAGTGGCTTCAAATAAGACGCACACGCTTCGAACAACTGCATGTTATTGCGATTAGCATAGGCAATAGCAGCACGAACGCTGGTGCAGTCATCCATCATTTCAAACAGGAGGTTTACTAATAGTTGCTTGTTAAGAGGGCCGGCAATATAACGCATATAGGGTATTGGGTAATTTAGAACGTTGTCGGGATTGCTCCTCTGGTTCCAAGGTTGGAACTGCGAGATTGCAACATTCTACCTAACTCAACAGTACACGCTAGCCTCTTGAAGTACACCGTAGCAGAAAAGTGGTTATTACGAAGAAGATCCTTTTCGATTGTTTCAAAAATGATGGTCTATCGAAGATGGGCAAGTAACTAAAAACTCATTCAATTCTCTATTTTCATTTGACGTAAACATATCTTGAAATATTCTCTCCGATGAGCTCAATCGACTGAAAGCAACTGATCCGTTTAGAGTGCTAATTTAACGGCATATGGAAGTGCATACGTGCAAAGCTGCAACGTAGGTTTACACATCTACGGCTTCCGTGTTGCCGAGCCTCAACATGATGGGACATCGCACTGGCATCTGTTGTTTTTCATATCGCAAGAGAACGTTAAAGAAGTCGGGAGCATTATTCGAGACTACGCCATGCGTGAGGATGGCGATGAGCCCGGCAGGGCGGAACGGGTAAACGTCTGGGGCAGGCTTGGGGCATACGTCAATTTTCAGCAGATTGGCAGGCCGGCTGTGACGTTATGGCGCGAGTTACGACGCCATGGGTGGGGCAGGAGTGGCCGAAGGACTACAAGAGCTCTGGGAGGCCGCAGATAAGGGTGAATGGGACCGCTTTGTTATGTTGATGGTTGGGCCCAAAGCGAAACGAAAAGATTTCCCCATATCACTAGCCAAGCAGTGGAACGACGAGCCTAATCAGAATCTCAGCAATTACAGAAGATTATCTGTTACGCCCTAGTCGTGTAGCTCGGCCCACACCAGTTAAAGTCTCGTCCTATCTTTGCAAGATGCAGGACTGCTACATTGAACATAAAACGCTACCGTCGCTCGCCGCTTGCAGCACTGCTGCGATTGAGCTAGTCGATCCAAGCCAGATGGCGCAGTCCCAGCTTTTGACTTGCATCCAGGATCATCTCCCGCATTCCGGCGTTTGTGGTTTTTCCGGTTTCTATCAGTATCGCCGCGTGAGGATGTCCAGAGTCCAGTTGATATGCCCGTTCAAAAACTGAGATCAGAATCGACTTCCACTCCCTGCTGTTACCCCAGCAGATAATCCTGCCATCAAGGAGCTGACGGCCGTGGGGCTTGTCATAGGATTTTCTTACTACGGCCTCGTGCACTTCCATATTAATTGCAAGCAGCACCTTATCCCAGTTGTCCTTCGACCGAGATCGGAGATAAGGTTTAAGCAGCGAGTCCTTGATATAGACCCGAACCTTTCTTGCGTCCATGAAATGGGAAAGCACACCACCGACGTCCTTGTCCTTAGTCCAGTTCTCATACCATGCTGTTCGCTCTAAATCAGAAATCCTAAGCCAATCCAACTCGTCCGCTTTTGCCCAAATCTTCTGCCTGATGCGGTCCCGGATATCGGTTGGCAACGCAGCGCTCATTGAACCGATCCAGGAGATACCGCTATCGGAAAATTGAACTCTGGAAGTTCCAATTTCGCATCTCCCTCGCGGCTGAAAAGATCGGCTTGGTCGAGAAGCCATTCGAACATGAAGTGACCGGCCCCTTGATCGGAGAACTGAATTACGCGTTCTACCAAATCAAGATGCTCCACATCACCGGAGATCGATTTTTGTAGATCGATGACCTCAGCGATGCGCCTCAG
Source organism: Nitrosospira sp. Nsp13 (assembly GCF_900101945.1). NCBI lineage: Bacteria > Pseudomonadati > Pseudomonadota > Betaproteobacteria > Nitrosomonadales > Nitrosomonadaceae > Nitrosospira > Nitrosospira sp. Nsp13. Next base: position 248,088 of record NZ_FMVD01000004.1, read on the forward strand.
GTCACTCACGAAATCGAGCACCACCACCTTTTCCTTGTTCGGCGCCAGACGGAGGCCCCGACCGAGTTGCTGAACGAAGATGCGCCGACTGTGGGTCACACGCATAAACGCGAGCATGTCAACGTCGGGTACATCCACACCCTCATTGAAGATATCCACCGTTGTTACTGCATTGATGGTGCCACGGCGCAGCCCAGCCATCGTTTTTTCCCTCTCGCGAGGTTCCATCTCCCCCGTGATGCATGCTGACTTAAAACCATACAGGCGCAGCATCGCAGCGAAATTTTTAGCGTGCTGGATGCCTGCGCAAAACACAATGACGCTTCGTCGCGCTTCGGTTTTGAATGTGTCCGCGATGACACGAGCCGCCTCTTCATCGCGTGTCGGGATAAGCAAGCGAGTGTTCAATTCCTTGATTGAGTATTCGTGTCGCGACTGCTTGCGAACAAAATCCCAATCAATGTTGTCCGCCAGCAGGCGATAGTCCGCCTCACAAAGGAAGCCGCGGCGCAGGCCTTCGTCGATGCCAATTTTTGCGACGGGCTGTCCCAGAATGGTGTCAATGTCGAAGCGATCACCACGCCATGGCGTAGCCGTCGCTCCACCCACCATCGGTGCGCCGAGTTCGTCGATTACGCGACGAAAACTTTCCGAGCCAATGTGGTGCGCTTCATCCACCCATACGAGGCCGAACTGAGGCAAGGTGCTCAATCGCGGTAGAACACTTTGGACAGTGGCGAAAGTGATGCCGTCCCAGAATGTCGGCTGCTCGCCTCCCACCAAGAGATGACTGGGAATGCTCTTCGGGAGTTGTTGCCAGAATTCTCGCTGCAGTTGTTCGACCAACTCGCGCTTGTCAGCCAGCACCAATATTCGCCCAGAATCGATAACACCATCTCGAAGAAGTTGCGCCGTGGTCTCGGCCATGACCACGGTCTTTCCTAGCCCAGTTGCCAGAACCAATTGACCTCTACCAGTCTCTCGTAGCGCGGCCCCAACACGCTGAACGCAGTCATCCTGGTAATCCCGTAATTCGCGCCGTGCCCTTGGATACTCCGGGCTGCGTCGCATCATGTCGATTAGAGTGCCTGGAGGAAGCGACTCAATACGGATGCCAAGACGACCATAACGATCGATAGCCCCGTTCAGTGCGGGGCCGAACGCACGTGATGTCGCGATGGCCAAGCGGTCCGCCTCGTAGTATCGCGAGGCCTCGACTACCTCCTCGACTGAATGAGGGTCGGGATAGCTATCGCTAGTAAATTTGCATTGGACGACCCAGAGCTGTCGGTTCTTGACTCCCAGCACATCGGCGCCACGATCTCCTGAGCCACCGACTATCCGAACATCCTCAAACGCATTTTGAACCAGAAGACGAGCCACATCTCTCTCAAAGGCGCGCCAGGAACCATTGAGAAGACGACGCGAATCGAGGAAAAATCCCTCCATTTCAGGTGTTTCCGTCCGAGCCAAGAATTCGTACGGAGAGCGTCGCGCGAATCAATTCGTCTCGATCACACCGATCGATGTCGCGCGGACTCTGGGAGGCCAGCCAACCGGCATCCGCCAAGTAGGCGTCATAGCGCTCAATCACGCGGACTCGAGCTTCTTCATTCACTTTTTCATCGCCATAATTCAAGCTAGCATAGGGTTGCGCCCAGAACTTGCCGTCAAAGAACAGCTCCGGATTCTGACGCACGAACAGTCGAATATCGGCCGGCTCAGCATACCCAAGGAACTCACCAGAATCGATCACTGTCTGAGCACTCGATATCCCGGTAGAAGCCAACTTGCGACGAATCTTGTCTTGCGCCGCTACAGGTAATCCGGAGAACAAAGCGCTGAACGCATTCGCGTCACTCAGGAGCCCTATGGATTGGGCGATCTCCCGAAGCGCCCTGTCGGCAATGGCTATGATGCTCTTAGGATCAAGCTTGGTGTCTTCGGCGTATTCACTGCGAAGATCCGCTAGGATAGTGGCGAATACAGCCGAATCCGGACTGGTCTCGCGCAAGAACTCATAGGTTTTAAATGCCAGTTCACACAACACGGCATCCATCGGTGTCATCGTGACTGACCGGAACACAGGATTATCGGGATTGAAGAGGAACAGAAAAGTCCGTGTACCTGGGTCCTCGATCTTCAAGGCCCAAGGCGCCTTGCGAGGCAGGTCTGGATCGTCGACTCCAACCACAAATGCCTCGACGGTGAACTCGACTTTGAGCAGTGGATGCTTATAGATACGTGACAACTCATGCAACTTCTGTCGGGTCGGGGCGGCAATTGTTTTACTTGCGCCAGAGCTGCTTCCAGGTTGGGATACCATACCCAAATTACCTGCAGGCGCTGCATCGCCTTCATCAAGAAATCCATCCGGCGCCGCTGGTGTCGCTGACCCGGCCCCGGTGGTTGTCGGCGTCGCACCAACAATTCCCCGATCTTCCTCCTCAACCAATGCGTACCACTTGTCGTCGGATTGGTATTCAGGGTCGCCCTTATTGAACAGATCGGCCATTTCCATGGCGCGCTCGTTGTTCTTAACGGCAAAAATTCGTGACCAACGTCCCGTCTTACCTTGTGGACTACTTCGGCGGAATGCTTGGAATAGACGATAAAGCGGCGCATTGGAGGGCTCGAAACCCGAAGTACGAGCTTTCTGCGGCTGCAGCGGCCCCTCTCCACGAATTAAAGCCACCATTTCCGCCCAGGATGTGTCATCTCGTTCGAATCTATCTTTGGTATAACTTACTCGACAATGGTCGAGGTGAACCTCGCCGATGAAACGTCCTCGGTTGCGTTGGTCATCAATGGGATACTCTCGTTCTGGCCTTTCACCTCCAGCCCACACGAATAAATCCTTGTTCTGCACTTCAATGACCCGTCCGTTCCGAATGATGTCGATACCAAAATCTTCCTCATGCATGTAGCGCTGTAAGCCTACCCACCCATGCAGTCGGCGCTTAACCTCAATGGTCTTACAGTCGGAACCATCCGTCGGACAGCTTTGTTGTGCAGAAAAGGAAATCATGCAGGTCAGGCAGTAGTGCCGGGATTGAAGTGCGTAATCGAAGCTTTCCACCGCGTGCACTGGTTTGCCATCGCTTCCTTGCACTGAGCGATCCAGCCCCCAGTGGCAAGGACGCTTCGGTTGGACGTTATGTCCGTTGAGTTGCAGAGAAAACGAATTCTCCCTGGACAGGAGCAATGGCGCGTACACGCGTGCCAATTGCCGGCGGATCTTTTGATGATTAGCGCTCTTTGCGAAATAAAGGCGCTGATCAGCCTTGAGTTGCAGAATTTTGATCTCGGTGCCGTGTGCCGCCGAATCTGGCTTAGGCCGCGTGAGGCGAGGCGTGTGGTAGCTCCTTGTTCGACGCAACTCATTGAGGTCAATGCGCAGGCCCGTCCACTCACGATCGCCCGCGCGAGTTGCATACACCTCGGTGATCATACCCAGGCGAGCCGTAGCAATGTTGAAACCCATTCCAAACAAGCCAAGGTTGTCCAGCGGATTGTTCCCGCTCCATCCAGCGCGTACAGCCCTTTCTAACTGCTCGATCGTCATACCGGAGCCATTGTCTCGGATCGTGACGGCGGCAACAGCTTGATCCTGCGTGGGCAGACTGATCGACACCGACGGCGACTCAACCTGTTCTCCGCTGCGACGCGCATTTATGAAGGCATCCACGCTGTTGTCGATTAGTTCCGCGAGGCATTTCCATTGGTCGAGGTTGATCTCACCAAGAATCTGTAAAACGCGGGGGTCGGGAGTTAGATCGAAATCGTTTGTCATGGTGGTTTTGGTCTTTAGATCAGTTCATAATTCGGGTTGGAGTGACGCAAGCGTTAGACTGGCTGCGACAGAGCGAGCCACAACCTCGGCCAATTTCACTGGAACGGCGTTTCCGAGCTGACGCATGGTTTGACTCCATGAGCCGTGGAACTCGTATTCGTCAGGAAATGTTTGCAGCCGCGCGGACTCTCGCACCGTGAAATAGCGGACCTTTCCATCATCCTTGATGAACATGTTCTCGCCACCAGGCACTCCGTGGTAACCGGCCTTCAACGTCTTCGATGGTTCATCTAAAACACTCCCGGTGTGACCCACGTAGGCTCTAGCACCCGGAGTGAACACATGGTTCGGAATCTCATGATCTCTAACAAACTCCGGGTCAGGAAGACCGCTCAACGCGTCACGAGTTGTTCGCCAACGATCAAGGATCAGCAAGGAAGACTTCGTGCGCAAAAGCTCCACGTGTTTCGCGTACCGCAGTGGCACTTCTAATCTCCGCTTTCGGCTGATGCTGTGTTCGTCCCAATATGTCCCGTTGATCCATTTCGAAACAAGCAATGCGTCCTCGGCATGAGTTGGATCGGGAAACGACCATCGAGCACCTACGTCGGAACGAAACCCGACAAAGAATACTCGCTCCCGCTTTTGAGGCACTCCATAGTCAGCGGCATTGAGTACGTCGAACAACACGTTGTACGTCGCCTGGCCTTTGTTAGACGAGTGATGCTGTTCCAAGCGTGCACGATGCTGCATCCAATTCTCATCCTTACGCCGCGTAAGTTCCGGGTACTGCAACTGCAGATGGATGTGTGAAAAGTACGAGGCGAAGGTCTTACGTGTAAGCCCTTTGACATTCTCAAAAATGAACGCTTTAGGCATCAACTCCCGCACGGCGCGAACGGCTTCCGGAAACATGTTTCGATCGTCACGCTGCGCTTGGTGTTTACCACCCATCGAGAATGGTTGGCACGGAGGGCCTCCGGAAACGACCGCTATGTCTTGGCCGAGTGTTCCGAAGTTGAAACTTCGGGCATCGACTTCGTGCACCGGCCATCCCTCGACTGCGTGGGCGTGACGAAGCTGATTTTCACGGAAGGTTTCACAAGCATCGTGATCCCATTCCACAACTGCCGCATGTTGGAAGCCAGCGCTCGCCATGCCGATGGCGAGCCCCCCCGCGCCGGCGAAAAGTTCGACGCTACGCATCAAGAAAATCCCTTATTCTTATTTCGAGTTGAGCGGCATCGCGCAGCTCGCATTCCCATATAGTCAGCACATCCCAACCCGCCTCCCGCAGCGCGCGTTCGTTTTTCGTATCGCGCTGCCGGTTCGCGTCAAGCTTGGGTAACCAAAAATCTTGGCGTGACTTGGGTAACCGCGCTAATGCACAGTTGTTGTGCCTGTGCCAAAAACAGCCATGGACAAACATTACTTTTCGACGAGAGCGAAACATGAGGTCCGGCTTTCCCGGCAAATCCTTCGCGTGTAAGCGGTATCGATACCCCATCGCGTGTACTATCCGCCTGACCATCATTTCCGGCTTTGTGTCGCGAGAGCTCACACGTCCCATGATTTCCGAGCGCCGGGTCGGCGTGACGCTGTCCATATATCATTTGAAATGCGCTAAAAGCGGCCACTGGTTGGCGACATACTTTTCAGCCGCGTCCCGTATGACACACGCCAGCGATACAGTTCTGTCGCACGCCATTCGCTCCAGTTCAGCATGAAGTCCCTGAGAAAGACTTACGGATGCCCGAGCGGTGGATTGCGGATCTAGCTCGTCAGCATTCTTCGATTGCTTCATTGAATCACCTCGCACACCACTTTGCATCACATTACATCATATTGATGCGCTGCATTGAAGAGTCTTGCCGTTTTTATTCGCCGCTGTTTGGTTAACATCCGGCGTACCGCCATCGGCCTGCGCCCGCACTTAGTGCCGAATCGCGACCATGCGGTTATGATCCCTGACGCCTCCGGCCTGTAAGGGACTGTGCACCCCGCATGACTCTTGTACCTTCGTGTCGGTGGATGGGAGGTTTTGTTCCCTTCACTATATCACGGCGTGCTCGCAATCAAGGGCAACGCGTGCCCTTCACGCTTGCGGGCCGTGGCAGTCTGTTGGTGACGCTGAACGCTCCGTCGTTTCCGGCGACCATCTACGCCCGTCTCATTGAAGAAGACAGCACCATAACCTGCTCGGTTGCGCACCAAGCCGGCAGCCTGATAGTCCCAGTGCCTCGCCCACCCTGGCGAGCCACCCTACCCAGGGGCAGCGCGAGTGTTGCCGTGCCAGCTCGCGTACAGGGGGCGCGAAACGTCTTAAGAAACGTTGCTATTGACATTACAGAAACGTTTTTGTATCATTTCTGTATCGTTTCTATAAATCTAGGGTGATGATGAATAAACACGCGGCGATTGGTAAGCGCATTGCTGCCCTGCGTGATGAAGCAGGACTTAAGCAGAACGAACTCGCAAAGAAACTCACCTGGAGTGCCGCAGTGCTCTCCCGCGTCGAGAATGGAGACCGACCGCTGGCACCGGAAGAACTTCAGACCGTGCTCGATGGCATCGGCACGGCTGATGCCCTGAAGCTGCGGGAGATACTTGAGCGCCAGTGGCAGATGATCCCGGAGCCTACCCTCGGGGACCAAGATGGCGACCTACTGTGGGAAGCAGAACGGATGGCACAACAGGTGCATGCGCTCGCCGAGCGTCCCGATGTGAAACAGTTCTACGAGCGCCGTCTGCTTCGTTATCAAGAAGAACTGCTCGCTAAAGCGGCAAGTGTGGGCGATAAACGCTACCGGGCGGCCTTCATAGGCACCATTGCGGTAGGCAAGTCCACTGCAATTTGCCGCGCGGAAGGTCTCGAAATCCCGGGCAGCAAAGGGATGCCAAAAGCCGTCCTAGAAACAGGTGCGGGCGGCATCACCATCTGTGAAGTGCATGTGCGACGCGGTCCCGGATATGGGCTTATCGTGGAGCCATGCACCGAAGATGAAGTGCGACGACACGTTGCCGATTTCGCGAACTTTCTTGTGAATCCTCCACAAGCTTCGCGTTCAGCAAATGAGGATGGGGAAGGTGGTTCGTCCCCCGGAATCTCGCGCGAGGTCGAGCGTGCCTTGCGGAATATGACCGGGCTTCGACGTCGCCGCAGCGAAAAGCGTTCGGACGGCACGATCATTCCTTCGGTCGATGAAGCCCGCGAGCTGGCCGCGCGGTTCACCGATGCCAAGTCGCTGTCCGTGGAAATCCTGTCCCGTATGGAGTTGCATAAGCGCGATCGCCGCGACATATGGCACGACGATACCACGGGTAAACCGCCGCTCGATTGGTTACAGGAAATCTTCGAACGAGTCAACAATGGTCGCAGCGAGGAATTCACTTTGCCACGCCGGATTGAACTTGTCGTTCCTGTTGCGATCCTAGGCGATGAGTCGGTTTCAGTCACGTTGATCGACACACAAGGCATCGACGATATTGCTGAACGCGGCGATCTTGAAGTTCATTTCGATGACACGCATACCGTAGTCGTCTTGTGCACCGTGTTCAATGAAGCGCCTGCAACTGCGGTGCGGCAATTGCTGACCCGTGCTCAGGAAGGAGGAGTTCGGACACTGGACAGTCATGCAGCCATCCTTGCACTGCCACGACCCAGTGAAGCACTCGCTGTCAAGGACAATGGGTTCCCCGTGCAGTCGGCCGAAGAAGGCTATGAAGTCAAGGGCGAAGAAGTGCAGTTGAAGCTGCAACCTATGGGGCTTGACCACTTGCCTGTCTTGTTCTTCAATGCCACAGAGGATGCACCTGAGCAGTTGCGGAACTTCATCCGCGCACGCATCAAGGCCGTGCAAGAGTGGCAGCGCAACGAATTGTGTGAAATCATCGCCGGCGCTAAATCCATGCTTGAGAACTACGAGAAAGATCAGGCTCGGGAGGCAATGGCGGCCGCAGCCCGTCGCCTGACAATCTGGCTGGACCACAATGAAGCAATCCCAGCACAAACCAAGCGACATGTCCACGACAGCCTCGTGGCGGCCGTTGGCGCCGCACACCCACGCACCGTCTATGCCGCCATAGTCAGGGATGGCGATTGGTGGAATCTCAACTATGCCCACCAACTCAGTCACGGCGCCCGACGCATCGCTGCCGGTATTGCCGAACCGAAGTTGCAGAAGTTTAAGGAGATTGCAAAGAATCTGCTGCAAGACGATCAATTCAGTGATGCCCACGACCTCATCCATCAAACAGTCAGATCGATGGAGGCTGGCTTCGATGCGCTTGTCCGAAAGGCCCAACTGGTTGGGCAAAGCATTCATTCGGATGAAATGACCGCCGACGCCAACTTCTGGAAGACTTGCTATAGCGAATGGGGAAGGGGTTCGGGCTATCGTGATCGCATCAACCACCACAACCAAAGTTGGTTCGAAGAGAAAAACGAAAGTGGAGCCGATGCCCGCGTCATGCAACTAGTTACGGACAGTTGGCACGAAGCGGTCACGACCGTTCGCCATCTGCTAGCGCAAGACTGAGAAGATGGCCGCCAGGATGCACAACAACATAGGGGCTGGCATACACGCTCCTGAAATGACCAAGCTGATGACGTTCTACCTCAGCCCCGACCGTATTCTCCTTGACCAATAACGGAGTGGGTTCCGCCTCAGGTTCTTTATGCGCTGCAAGGACGTGCCCATGGCCGCAGCCATACTGGGTAGCACTGTCGGCAGCTACGTGCCGGATGCAATTGCGTCAGACGGCGCCAAGACCCTCCAACAGCTTGCGGTAGAGAACGCGATTCAGCCGCGCACTCCCTTCATCTACGACGTGCATTTTTATGGCAAGGGAGTGGCCCGCTAAGACGGTGCCCAACGGATATTGAAGCCCTGACCGGTTCCGCCCACTTCGTCCCGGGCCTTGACGTATTCTTCCACATCGACGTCTTTGCCGGCGTCTCGCGCTTGGCCGTCAACAACTCGGTTTGCGAGTTGAGTTCCGCTTCGGTCAGGCTGATCTCGCGCATGGTCGCGTTCCTCGATGGCGCATGGAGGGCATGCAGGTAGCCCTCCACGTCCTCGTACGCCACGCCCGCCACGCCGGAACATGGGTAGTCTTGATCAGTGTGGTGCGGTCTTCGCGCTCGAAATCGTCCGTGCGGGCGGACACCGTGCCGGAGTAGCGTTCCTCGGTCAGCATGCCGTCCTCTGCTTCGAACGCCCCGGCCCGCTTCTGGTTGTCCCTAAGCGGTTTGAACCGGTCCTGAAAATAGTAGATCAAAGACTCGACCACCTTTTCCATGGGGTCGCGGAACAGGGTAGCCGTGGGGGATGCGGGCGTTGTAGTGCCGGTGGCCGTGGCCGAGCGGGAGAATCTTAACTCAGGGTCGTTACGGATTGCGGAGAGTTATCCGTGTCATATACAATAACGCCGTCAGGGGTCGCATTAGCTTGGGGCTGGTGGGAATTATACCCGCCCGAGTCTTCAGGCCAATCGCGGCCCTTGCGGTTTTCATACCCCAGCAATAGTCCCGCATCGACCCAAACATGCACTTCCGCATCGGGTCTAGGATACATCGTGCGGATCTCGTTAAGCCGGATATGGTCTTTGGTTATATCCAAGTCTATTGCAACCGTGATATTTCCCTTCGCATGCCACACCTCGGTGATAAGCACAACATGTCCCTCACCGTCGGTTGACTCGAATACCGCAATAGGGGTCTGCACATTTAGTGCAACATCGCGCAGGTCAGCAGCATGCTTTGCCTCTACGTCCAGTGTCTCAGTGCCAAAAACTGACGAAGGATGTCGTCCAGTCTTTTCTGCGGACATTTCAGTGCGTACCATGCTGCGTACCACTTGTCTGCGTACCCGGATTCCACCATAAAATCACGCCTTATTGAGATGGTCAGGGCAAAGTAAAGAATAAGGAGAATTGATTGGTAGAGTGGTAATTCTAGAAAGGTGAACGCCGGGCGGGTCAATTTGCTTCGACATAATGGGTTAACTGGCCCACCTGGCGGGTCAATAATGAAACAACTAAAAATGATTAATACGCTGGGCGGGTCAACCATTGATTTGTTAACCCGCCCAGCGGGGCACCACTTTTAATTTTGGCAGGAAAGGTAATGGTTCGTTTTTCTTCCATGTCCCTCGCGGACTGCCTGTCGACCTAACATCAAGCTTTCCTTTGCAATCGTCTATCGCATAGAACGTCAGCGCGTATAGGCTGGCCTTGTTTCTTCCACCTTGCCGGGTCACTTCAAGCCATTCCCCTGCCAAAAGCTCTTTTAACGCTTTGTTAAGGGTGTCTTTTGATTTCCATCCTCTACCCTGCATAACCGTCCATGCGGCGCATAAATCACCATTGTTGTCCCCTTTGTATTGAGCTAAAAGATCATTCAATAATTTGACGGCATGGGCTGATAGACGAACAAATGATTGGCTTCGTATCACCACGAAAGGCAGGGGCACGAAGCCCCCACCCTCCCGTCTAGCTTGTGCATCCTTGAATCGATTTTTAGCCATGGCCTAATCATCCGATTGGCGAGAAAAAAAGCAATATACGCCCCACAACTCGGTTAAAGACAAACCGGAAATATCAGGACCTATGCCGAGATGAGAAAACCGTACCAACAGCCTTTGTAAGTGTTCTAACCAGTTCTCATCACTCACGGGCCACCTCCTGTACCAAGCTTCGAGGTTCACCCCTGGACTCGTTATCGTTCTCGTGCATCTCAGCCGGTTCCAGTACCTTTTCTTTTTTCTCTCTGGCTTCAATACGGGACTGCTCCCAAGCTTCAATTTCTGGCGCTATCCAAGCAGTAGTATTCTCCGACAGCTTAATCGGTTGGGGAAAAGTGCCTTTTTTCGTCCATGCCCAAATTGCTGAGCCCGATACATTGAAGCGGGCTTTAAGTTGTCGCATACGGTAAAACCGGGGCAGAGGTGTGGCATGTTGAGGTGTATCTCCCATATTCGCATTCCTTACGATGAATTACCCAGCGCCGCCCTGTGCGGCCCTGTATGGGAGAATTTAACTATATGAAAATAAATAACATAAGCCCATGTGCGGGCATTGTGTACGCCTTGCAAGGAGGGGGTACGTCTTGCTAGGAGGAGGTAGATTTGCGTTTGGCTGCCGCTACGTACTCTGTTAGTTTTCGATGTGATAGGTAGGGGAATTTTTTTAATAACACGTCCGCCGCTTTTTCATTACCCAGGGCCGAGGAAATGTGGGCTTTCCAATATTCGATAACTTCGTCACGACGCTGATAGGTCTGTACATGTCGCTTCAGGGCATTAGCTTTAGCAAAATGCGTTTTGTCTATACTTCCCTTGCTATTTAGCTTCCATGAAACAAAAAGTTCGCGTGCGACCAACTGTAATTTTGCGAATTGCTCAAATTGTCCTTTAAATAACATTAGCTTAGCCAATTCCGATGAAAGAACACTTAAGCCTAAGACAGACATTGCATTAGCATCATCCACCTGACGAGGAGGAAGTTCATCGATAAGGGAAAGTTCCAAAGGGGTCAGTGTGCGAAAATCAGGAGCTTTCTTGCGACTTGGCAACTCGCTAATCTTTCCTTGGAGACTAGCAAATGGTAGTGAATAGCGTTCAGCAATTTCCGGGGCAAATGTCAAGCCTTCGAAAACTTCAGGAAGTGTTTTATAGTGCCTAATAGAAAAAACAAATGAAAATCTTATAAAAGATTTGACTTCTTCATCGGTTCTCATTCCTAGATCATAGAGTTTTTTAAATAACTCTTGTTCACAAGCAAGGAATTCATCTATAACCGCTTTGGAAAGCGTTTCCGGATCATATGTGAGCGTGACTAGTGATGTTCGCATTTGATATCCAGTTACCACAAAAAACAATCGGTTACTACCTCTTAATTCTAGATACACGGAGCCGTGATGCCTTGGATATCCCCAAACATTTTCTCCACTTGCATCATCCCAGCGACGAGCTCTTTATATGACGACAGGGTAAGACGTAACGCCTGTGACATGAAGAATTGCTGCAGCTTGGGGAGCGAGGGATGAAACAACGAACTTGCTGATTGGTATTTCACAGCTAGGGGGCAGAGCGCTATCGACATGAATACTGCTACGCACTTAGGGGTATTACTTCTGCTCCTGATTTGATCTTATCTAGATAATCCGCCCAAACCCGCATCATTGCCTTCCGCTGCTCGATAAACTTGGTACGGTTGTAAGCCATTCCAAGGACATCAGGGACCTTGTGCGCTAGTTGGTGTTCAATAATATGCGGATCTATTCCCAGTCTTTCATGAAGGATAGTGCGAGCCATTGCTCTGAATCCATGCCCGGTAATTTGTGTTTTAGTGTCGTAGCCCATACGTTTCAATGCGGCATTGATGGCTGCTTCGCTCATGGCTTTTTTTGGATCGTGTCCACCTTGAAACACATATTCCCCATGTCCAGAAAATGGATATAGTTCCCGGAGGAGGGTAACCGCCTGCTTGGGCAAAGGCACAAGGTGGTCAGTTTTTGTCTTGCTTACCCAATAACGCCACTCACCGGCATCTAGATCTATGTCCGCCCATTTAGCCATCCTGAGCTCTCCTGGACGAACAAATAGCATAGGCGCGATCCGCAAGGCACATTGAACAGTAAACGAACCTTTAAATCCATCAATGGCGCGCAGCAATTCTGCAACGTCTTTTGGCTCCGTAAATGTTGCCATGTGCTTGGCGGTGGTCGGGGGTAATGCCCCTTTCAAATCAGCGGTGACATCACGCTCGGCGCGTCCTGTCTGTACCGCGTACCGGAATACCTGTCCACAAACCTGTAATGCGCGATGGGCCGTCTCAAGCTTGCCCTGCTTTTCTACACGCTGTACAGCTTCCAGTACTTGTCGCGCGGTAACATCGGCGATGGGCTTGCCGCCCAGCCACGGGAAAAGATAAAGCTCGAAACGCCTAATCACTTTTTCCCGGTGACTGAACGCTTTGTTTTTCATGTGAGAGGCCAGCCATTCACGCGTTACTACTTCAAAGCTGTTCTCCGTACGTTCCAGCCTCGTTGCCTTAGCCGCTTTACGATTCTCACTTGGGTCTACCCCTGTAGCAAGTAACTTACGCGCAGCGTCACGCCGTTCACGGGCAAGAATTAGAGATACATCGGGATAGACGCCCATGGCCAGCAACTTTTGCTTGCCTTCAAACCGATAGGCAAGCCGCCAGTACTTTGAGCCATTAGGCTGTACTAATAGGAACAATCCGCCCCCATCAGCCATCTTGACAGGCTTATCCACGGGCTTTGTTTTCCGTACAGCTGTATCAGTCAGCTTCATGGAACCTCTATCTGTTGGTACCAACTTCTGAATGTTGGTATCAGTAGCTGGAATATACCAACAAAGAGGGGTTGATTGCAACAGACGGGAATGAACGGCGCAAAACAAAAAACCCGCCAATCATCATGATTAAAGCGGGTTTCGTGGACCGCATTGGACTTGCTAAAACATATCACTGGTGGCCAAGGGCGGAATCGAACCACCGACACAAGGATTTTCAGTCCTGAATATTCATGATTTATCGCCGTTGATTGCTATTCTATAACTCTACTACAATGCATTATTATCAATAGCTTAATAATATTAAGCTATTTTGTATGTTGATATTTATTCAGATGTATACTGTGAATGTAGTTACAAATTGGTTACAAATTTAGACAAAACGTTACAACATGGCAAGGGTCAAATTAACCGCAGGGCGAATCGCAGACTTCGGGTGTGGCGAAGGGAGGACACAAACCTTCCTATGGTGCGATGAGGTACATGGCTTGGGAGTGCGTGCTACTGCCGGTTCAAAGCGCAAGCGATACATTTTTCAAACAAAGGTTAATGGGCGATCCATGCGTCTTACGATTGGCGAGGTGAGTATATGGAGCATTGACAAAGCGCAAGTAGAAGCCCGCCGCCTGCAAGTCCTCATAGACAACGGCAATGATCCGCGCCAAATGAAAGCTGATAAAAAAGCTGCGGAGGACGAGGCAAGGCTTGCTAAGGAAACTGCGGCCGTGTCGTTGATGATGCAGAAAACTCGCGAGTCGGTAACGCTAGGTGTGGCATGGAGTGAATATATCGCTGCACGCGCTCCTTTTTGGAGCCAACTACATCATCGAGACCATATTCGTGCGATGCATGCCGGTGGTGAAAAAAGGTCCAGAAGCCCTAAATTAACTGAACCGGGAGCCCTCGCATCACTGGCAACAGTTCGCCTAATTGATCTGAGTCCCGAGCTATTAACGGAATGGGCAAAACGGGAAGCAACGAAAAGACCGACAGTCGCCCGCCTTGCTCTACGGCTATTGAGAGCGTTTTTATTCTGGTGCAGTAGGCACAAGACCCACAAGACAATCGTTACAGGCAACGTCGCACAGAGTAGGGATGCCCGCGAGAGTTTGGGCAAGTCCACGGTTAAGAATGACGTGTTGCAGCGGGAACAGCTACCCGCATGGTTTGCCGCCGTAAAGCAAATTAAAAACCCTGTAATCAATGCGTATTTGCAGGCGCTGTTGCTGACAGGCGCACGACGCAATGAATTGGCCTCAATTCGCTGGGATGATGTGAATTTTCAGTGGAACAGCCTAACCATTAAGGACAAGGTGGACGGGTTGCGCGTCATTCCATTAACGCCGTATGCGGCAAACTTGCTGGCCGCCCTACCGCGCCGTAGTGAATGGGTATTCAGTAGCCTTACCGCCGGATCTGGCCGCCTGACTGATCCTTCAATAGCCCACCGCAAGGCCTGTACTGTCGCCGGTTTAGATGTAACCTTACACGGGTTGCGCCGCAGCTTTGCGAGCCTATGTGAATGGATAGAGATGCCGAGTGGAATCGCTGCACAAATTCAAGGTCACGCGCCCCAAGGTGTGCGCGAACAGAACTATATCCGTCGCCCACTTGATTTGCTACGTAAGTGGCACGTCAAAATTGAAGCATGGATATTAGAACAAGCAGAAATTGATTTTGTACCGGCTCAACCCGGTCTACAGGTGGTAAGAAACACCTAATCTTAAGCTCCATGCTATTCCGACGAAAAGGAAAAGCTGAAGCTTCACCGCTGTCTGGCGCCTTTAATCTGAAGGAAAACACCGAAGTTGGGATATGGCAAAGTTGGGTAATGAACTGGAAAAGCCTTTGAAATGCGATTTTTCAGCGTTGATTGATTATGGTTGTATTACCGTTAGTCAATGCGCATTAATGGCCGTTGTAACAAATATTCGCGGGTACTTCGAAGATAAACATGTGGAAGCAGTTACTCATTACATGAGCCTGGCTTATCTGGATATTACGGAAGGTCGCCTAAATGCAAAACATCCGCTGACACACATTCCATACTCTGAATACCTACGAATGAATAAAGCGGGATTGTTCAGTTTCGAGGGAGACGACATACAAGGCCCCAACTGGAATTGGCTTATTCCCCTGGACGAAGTGGAGCGATGGATACAAAGCAAAGGCATCTACATTGACCTTGATCTATTTAGAGCCAAGATATTTGCCCAGGGGGGTAAATCATTATCAGATGTTGTTCCAAAGATTGAACCTGTGCAAACGCCGATTTTAGGCGTTTCCGATGGTCAATTGGTAACTCATAACAGTGCAGACGGATGTTTTGATACTGATAAACCAAACAGCTGCGTCGATTCATTACCGGTGCATTCTGAAAGCGACATGGACCTGATACAAACCGATGTCATCGAGGTGGATCACGCCGAAACCATGGCCGCTTTGTTTGACTCAGTTCGGATAGAGGTGCTAGAAAAGATGTTTCCCGCAAAAGGCAAGTGGAAAAGTTGGGCAGATCATGCCGGTGAGAACGGGCTATGTGCAGCACGCACTTCTCGTGCAAAATTTAATCCATATAAAGCTGCCATGTGGTTTTTGGGTCAAGGGATAGCGAACTGGGATCAAGCCCATTGCTATCGAGTATTGGCAAAAAACCTCCCAGCCCGATCTTTCGATGAAAGGCATTTGCTCATCGACGCTCAAGACTAAATCCCCGTATTTCCACGCCCTGTACAGCTATTTAGGCGAGAAATCTCCGGATTTCCCTTGAAATCTCCTCAATATTCCTCCAGATTTTCACGACTGAAATATAAGAGAAAAAATAGGAATCTTCTTTCAACGCAAAAGAGGGTTCCGAAATGGTAAACATACTTGTTCAATCGCCCCCACTGCTTGCAGCAGAACTCCCTTTTGATCCTTTCAAATCGCTAGGCAAAGTAAATCTCCATTTACCGCCTCCGCGTGAGAAGGTTGTGGATCAATCGATATTACCGCTAGAAAACGAGATTGTTGAATTGCCTCCTTCGATGAGAAAGGCAATTCCTCAATCGCCTCTTCCCCCGTCAACAACACCCCCTTATGTTCTATTTCCTTCATTGGAAAATGTTACTTGCCCAACCGTATCAACCAGTGCGGCCGCATATTACTTAAACCGCAAACCGCAAACCTTGAGAGCGTGGGCATGTTTAGAAAACGGTCCGATTCGACCAATCCGCATTAACGGGCGTCTTGCGTGGGGCGTGGCCGACATCAAACGACTTCATGGAGGGGGCTGATATGAACATAAGCCATCCTACTACTATAAGCCCTATCTATAGCCATCCGGCACCGTTTCTCGTCCTAAAAAAACTGAGAGGTAATAATGTTTTGAGGATTGCCGCCAAGCATAACTTGCGCGAATTGCAAGCAGAAATTGGTGCCGACGACCATATAAATCCAAGCAGGACGGGTATGAATCAAATTCTTGCCGGGGCCGGAACCGCTTCCGACGTTGCTGCTGCTGCGGAACATCTGATGCATGATGCAGGTGTGGGAAAACTACGCCGCGATGCCATTCGCGCGTTAGAAATAGTGGTTAGCCTGCCCCCCGCAGCGGTCATCGACTTACCTGCCTTTTTTTCCGAGGTACTGAACTGGGTGCGTGACTTCTTTAACGTGCCAATTTTATCGGCGGTGCTCCACCTTGATGAAGCAGCCCCTCATTGCCATATACTGCTATTGCCACTAGTGAATGGACATATGGTTGGGAGTGATCTGGTCGGGTACAGAAACCGTCTGAGAGAAATACAAACAAGTTTTTACCAACAAGTGGGCCAACCCTATGGATTGAGTCGTCCAAAGTCGCCACAGCGCTTGAATTCGGCCCTCAGGCATAAATGTGCATCTATTGTATACACTGCAATTGTTGATAACCCTGATCTGCTCCTGAAGCCTGAGGTCGAGGTTGCTGTGCTTGAGGCATTTGGTCGTAATGCGGAGTCATTGTTTGTGGCGTTGGGGCTAACGATGCCCACGCAAATAAAGCTGATTAAGTCATTTGTGGACATTATGACTGCACCTTGCCCCCCCGAACCAAGGAAGAAACATATAGGGTTCACCCAAGCGTTTAACCATATAGGGTTTGCATCAACAACTGCTGCAAATAATCAAACCCTATCCTGTGTAGGGTTTGAGGTTAAACCGCCGCATTTTGCGTGTATATCTGCCCCTACTGAGGACACCTTCACAGGCAGCCGAGACCAAGACACCTATACCCGTGAGTATGACGACGACAATCCTGCTGAGCATTGGGACAGCGAACGAGGCGAGTTCTGGAAACCGCCAACCAAACCATCAACAGTACGAGATGCTGCAATGAGAGAAATGGAACGAGGACTTGTTCGAGTACGGCATTGAGACAATACTGGCGGTGTAGGGAGTCAGAATAGTCAACTCGGATTGAATGCGCCTAGCATACATACTGACGCCGGGAGCGCAGGAAAAGACACCACCTTATAATGGTAGACTCATCCGCGCCGTGCCTATGCGACGTTTATACACGCTCACTTAGAAAGAGTCGTTCTTGTCATCCCGCGCAGTTGGGTCAAAATTAAGACTTTTAGTGGCTTTGTAGACAAGTTTTTATAGGTAAAAAATGAAACAGCAGGTAGGAAGCGCAAAATTTCAGCCGGTAACCATTGATAACAAAAGCGGTGCGTGTACCCCCACCCCCTTAAAAATCAAGATGAATGCCCTTGAGGATGTGCGGCGTGAAATGGCCCGCGTGTACAGGGAAGCTCGGGTAGGAACAATAGATACAAGCGAGGCGGGGCGGTTGGCCTATATATTGAGCGGTATTGCAAAACTAATAGAGGCAACGGAGATTGAAAAACGGCTCGAGCTCATGGAAAAGGAATTTCTGAAATGACTATACTTACACGAGTGGAAGCACTGGAAGCAGCGTTATTAAAGCCAAAAGAGGACGAAAGGTACAAGCTTGTATTGCTAAAAAAGGGAGAAAGTCGCGAGGAAGGTATCATACGTTCGGAATTGCAGGACTGGCCTCCTGACAAAATCATTGTAATAACGTTTGTAAGTCCCAAAAATATAGACTGTTAAATTCAAACTCTCTTTACCCCTCCATCCACTCATAGTTCTCTCGTCACTGCATCAATCATGACATCTATCCCCAGTGTCTTGAAATAGAAAGGGCGTGCCACTTGTAGAATATGTAGGGCACAAGCACCCACTTGTGATGCCGCTTCACACGCCTTCGATGCCTGTTCGGGGCTGCCCACAACAATTCGAAAAGATAAGGTTTTGGTGTGTATGTCTCCTTTCATCTCCACCCCATTAGTAACGGACGACTTATTGGGATGCGCCCCTTGGTCTATTGTATGCTCATATAGTTGCTGCATAATTCCATAGAGCCATTTGCTTTTGACCTCTAAAGTTTTCGCGACCTTACAATATGCAAATTGTTTCTTGCAATCTTTTCTAGATTCTTCGTTTCTGTCACGGTTCAGCCAGACCATGCCGAGCTGCGGATTCGCCTCGATGTGTAACGCGTACAAAGCACCCTCCACACATTCACGCATCAATATATACGCTTCTACGGATTGACCGCTCATAGCCATCATGCACGTACAGCGAAACGAAGACCACGCACGCCACAACAAAGATGCGAAAAAAGCATCTTCTCCGAAGTCAGAACAATTCTGGAAGGCGACTTCAAATGCTTGGTCAAGTATTACGAACTGCCCATATCGGTCGCTATGGCTTTGGTTAGACCAAATATTAGTGACAGCCCAGTTTAAGTAGCCCGATAGAGAGCCCGCAGCAATGGAGTGGGATTCAGATAATGTGTTGGTCGGAACCTCAGCCAATCAATTTCCTCCATTTGTGTGGTGTGTCATCTCTATCCGGCCATACCGCTGGCGCCAGCGCTTCCCAAGCTTCTGATAGGATATATTCCTCAGACAGAAAATAAGATTGTCATAATCTATAACAGCCGCATACGAAACCGAGTTTTCACCAATCATTTATCGCACTGTGCTTGTTATCCATATAACCACTCAGAATTGCGCAACTAGGGAGCAAATCCTAACCATCGCTGAACTAAATATGAAGGGAGAATAGGTGCATCCCGACCGCTGACATTTTGCGAAAAATAGTCGGGCCATATATCGTGATGTCTTTTTCATATCCTACCGGATGCGGCGATTAAGGTATGTAAAGTAAAGTCAGGAAGACCGTAAGATGATGATTGGGAAAAGACACATTAAAGTGACTAATGGGGTTTGAAAAATAAGATGGCTAAACACAATATTACGATAAAAGAATTAACGGTTCCGGTTTCCGCCATTAGAAAGTTAAGTCCCCATGAACGCTACGCATACTACTTGCTGGGACACATATTTAATGAGCTGATGTATCTACAAAAGCTCACAAGCTTTGCTATGCCAAAACATAAGGATACCCGTGCCGTTCGCCTTGGTCCAGAGCTTGCCCAGACACTTTTTATTCTTCGCATTGCTGCTTCAAAAGTATGGGAGGCGGACATATGTTTGACTAAACACGCCGTAGCATCGGTATTAAAGCAAACAATATTTCCATTATTCCCCGAAGGCCGCGTCATGCTAGACACACTTCAGATAAAACTCAAGAAAGCTAAATGGCTTTCGCACATTCGAAATAAGCTGAGTTTTCACTATCCGAAGATGGAAGATTGGCGAGACGTTACAACTCCGACAGAAACTTGGGAAGACGACTCTATTTTAATGGGAGATTTGTCGTCCAACATGTTCTATAGCGCATCAGAGAGTATAGCCCAGCATTGGATGTTCGGAAGGATTGACATGTCTGATCCTAAAATAGGAGTCCGTCCTATGATAGAGGACATGGCGGATTTGCTATCTCTGATGTGTACGCTTCTTGACGAGCTCCTAACGGTTTTCTTAAGAGAAATAATTCTTGACGGCAATACCGAGCCAAAGCAAATCGGAAAGGTATCAGCGGCAGATATTAATAGTTTCGCGATCCCTTTTTGGATTCATAACCCAAGCACCAAGAATAGCGGGAACAAATAAACCCCCCCGCCGAAGCAGTTGAAAGCACCGATAGAGACGTAAGTTGCCAACAAGGGGAGCGCGGAAGTTCCTGCAAAACCTAATTTTGTTAAAGAGATGCAATGTTCTACAAAACGACATACCCACCACCGACCTTAAATGATTGCGCCAAAAACAATTTCGGTGCGATTTTGCAAGCATACAGAAATGCCAGAACGCCATTTTCAATAATTTCATAAGTATTGAATTTACCACGAAAATTTTGCAGGCTGACTAAGAGTTTGCAATAAAAAAGGAACAAACACATCTATATCTAAATTTTTTCGTAGGGAATTCGTGATATATTGAACTCTGTACAGAGTTCAATATAGAGTACATTATGGGTACACGCGGCGGCAGAAGAGAAGGATCAGGTCCCAAGAAATCGATGAGCCCATATGGAGAGAAAACGGCCCTCATTCGCGTCCCGCTAAGTCGTAAGGACGAGGTGCTGGTTTATCTCGAACCCTTCAGGAAGGCGAGGCAAGAGAGTAGTAAAGATAAGCCTCAACTTCCCCAGGCACTGCCCAATCCGCCTCCCGTGCCGCGCCCCATCTACAGCGGCAAGATATCAGCCGGCCAGTCACGCTTTCCTTCGCCCGCCCAGGACTATGAGCAGAAAACACTGGATCTGAATGACCGTTTCATTGCCAATCCGCCCGCAACCTTCTTCTTTACCGTCAAGGGCGACTCCATGGTGGGGGCTGGCATCTTCGATGGCGCCACACTTATTGTAGATCGCTCGCTCAAGCCCAAATCCTCCAACATCGTCATTGCCGACGTGGATGGGGAATGGATGGTCAAACGGCTGTACAAGCGCAATGGCGTCATCAAGCTGTTGTCCGAGAATCCTAACAATGCCCCTATCGTGCTGGAGGACGGTCAGGAACTGGTTATCTTTGGTGTCGTGACCTATGTCATCAACGAAGCCAAATAGGCCAGTCTTTGCCCTGTGCGATGCCAATTCCTTCTATGCTTCCTGCGAGAAACTGTTTCGGCCTGATTTAAGAACAGTACCTGTTGTCGTCCTATCCAATAATGATGGTTGTGTGATTGCGCAAAGCAGGGAAGCCAAAATACTGGGCATAAAAATGGCAGGGCCCTGGTTTGAAGTGGAGGAACGTGCCCGAGAAATCGGGGTGGTGGAGTTCTCCTCCAACTATGAACTGTATGCCAACATGAGCCACCGCTTCATGGCGACATTGAAACCGTTCAGCCCCAGGCAGGAAGTCTATTCCATCGATGAGAGTTTTCTTGATCTCACCGGCATGAATCGTGATCTGGTGGCGTATGGACATACCATCAAAGAAACAGTCATGCGCTGGACCGGATTGCCGATCTGCGTGGGCATCGGCCACGGCAAGACGTTGGCCAAACTTGCCAATCATTATGCCAAGAAAGAGCCAACAATGAAGGGGGTATGTGACTTCAGCCAAATAAGCGAGGAAGAACTGAATTCAATTCTAGAGAAACTGCCGGTCTCATCCGTGTGGGGGGTGGGGCGAAGGCTTGAGGCCAGTCTGAAAGCGCTTGGGGTGGAAAACGTATTGAGACTGAAGAATGCCAATCTGAGGAGAATCCGGGAGCGCTTCGGCATCACCATGCAGCGCACGGTGCAGGAACTTAATGGCGAGGCGTGGCTGGAACTGGATGAGGAAATATCCATGGCCAAGCAGGTGATGAGTTCACGGTCGTTTGGCGAGCGCGTGGAGAGCCTACAGCAACTGCGGGAAGCGATCAGCTATCATGCCGCCAATGCAGCGCAACGGCTTCGCAGGCAGGGCCTGTATGCAGGTGTGGTATCAATATTCATCCAGAACAGCCCATTCGATCAGGCAAAGTTCTATGGTAGGAGTGAGACTATTGCTCTGCCAGCCCCGACTGATTGCAGCCTTCAGATCACCAATGCAGCGCTGTGGATACTGAAGAAAGTGTATCGACCCCAGGTCTATTACCAGAAGGCTGGGGTGATGCTATCCGAACTGGTGCCGGTAGACGGACAGCAGGCTGACCTCCTCGGATTCTCATCCACCCACAACAAATCGGGCAGTCTGATGGAGACGGTGGACACTATAAACAGGAGGTATAAAAGAAGCACGATTTACCTGGCATCAGAAGGAATAGCGCGGACCTGGTCTATGCGGCGCAGTTTCAAAAGCCCGAACTACACCGGTGACTGGAATCAGCTGCCAGTAGTTAGCTAATGCCAAGAAGAGTTCCATGTGGGAGGGAGGATGGCAACTACCAAACGCGAAGGCCGCGATTGGCTTGAGAACTCAGCCGCGACCAATACGCAGCAGCCCCAAACCAAGGCAGCCCTTGACGATCTGATTATATGCGGTGGCCATATCTTCGTGCAACCATAACGATCATGCCAGAATGGTAACCCTTTTACCCCCTAAGCGCTTTACCTCAGAACAGACCCTGCCAGCATTTAAGTAATACCCATACTCAGCAATAGGTGTACCTCAGTCCAATTGTTTGTTAAGCCATTAAACCTACAATTCGACCTGGGGAATAGCTGATTTTAAGGGCATCCTCAAGATGCAAAAATTTACGCCGTTAATTCACCATGATGGTTATTCAGCGGCTTTATAAAATGGCGTGCCTCTAAATCGGGGAAAAGCAACAATAACGGAGAAGATATGAAAAAAGTCGTTGCAACAATGGTCGCTCTTAGTTTGACAGTTTCGGGCTGTTCGGCATTTGTGCCAAAAACTCAGACTGTTAGTGCAGTGTGCTCAGAGCCTGACGCGAACCTTCAAATCAATGGTCAGGTGTACCAAGGAAAAGCTCAGTATGAAGCAAAGAAAAACAAGACAGTTGCCATCATGTGTACGAAAACAGGATATTTCCCCGCACAAAGGACAATTGACCATTCATTGAGCGGAACAGGGGTCGCAGATGCCATCGGGACTGCCCTTTTCTTGCTTCCTGGCCTCGGCCTTTTTACTGCTGGCGCATGGAAGCTTGATGAAACAGATGTAAATCTGGCCATGATGAAAAATGAAAAATAACATGATCCCCGCAGCTGGATAGGGGCAAGAATTTGGTGTCATTCTTGAGTGAACTCCCACCGTACAAATTTGACTGACACTTTTTGTTGGATTTATCCCAATGAGTCCGCTTGATAAAAGCTCCAAGCGTTAGCTCGACGGCATTGCGCTAAATAAGACGATGACAAACATCAGAACGCCCGCACCAGAAAAGAAGGCCAGCTTTCTCGATACACCAGAAGCTTCGCAAGACACCAGCAAAGCCCCTGACTACAAACCCAAGGGGGTTATGAAGGGCACCAAGCGGCAAATCAGTTTGACCATACCGCCAGCCCTGCTAGCAGAAATCGATGT
Source organism: Nitrosospira sp. Nsp13 (assembly GCF_900101945.1). Lineage (NCBI taxonomy): Bacteria > Pseudomonadati > Pseudomonadota > Betaproteobacteria > Nitrosomonadales > Nitrosomonadaceae > Nitrosospira > Nitrosospira sp. Nsp13. Next base: position 271,636 of record NZ_FMVD01000004.1, read on the forward strand.
GCTGGCAGACGAAGAAGGACTCTCCAGGGCATCATGGATTAGTCAGACACTTCGCCGGGCTATCAAGCATGGCTGAATGCCCGCGAAACAGGTTGAACGTGTGCCAAATGCTTGGCGTTTCCCAGGCACATCAGCCTCTGACGATGAAATTTTGCCTGCTCTGTCCGCCTGATCCGGAATAAAAGCTTTCTCCAAGATGCTTATTAAAATGCACATCGCATGGGCGTTTAGATGTCAAATAATATGGACTCATGATGGCTCCGACCACCTTCACAGTTGTCAATGACGCGACATTAACTGCGGCAATCGCTGCAACCATTCAGACGTTAGTGTACGTCGCTCCTGGTATTACCAAACCGGTTGTCGAAGCCCTAGCTGCACGTCTAAAGTCACAGCCAAATCTGTTATGCACACTTATTCTGGACTTGGATCCAGAGGTATACCGACTCGGGTACGGTACAGAAGAGGGTTTGCTGGCTCTGCAGAACCTCGTCATCCAACAGCAACTGGAATTTCGCCAGCAGGCCGGCCTGCGAATCGGTTTGCTGATAACAGACGATCAGACTGTCATCTACTCGCCGACACCGCTGCTCATCGAAGCTGGGTCAATCTCCTTGAATAAACCAAATGCCGTTGTAATCCTGCCCAAGAGCAGTTCTACGGTTGCATTGATGCGGGCGTGCGCGGCTAATGGTGACGATAGCGAAACTACGCCACTTCCTCAAGATGCGGAAATCGGGCGGTCATCTGCGACACCCGAAGCCGTTAAGACATCCCTGCAAGCACTGAAAGACGTTCCACCGAAGAAATTCGACGTTGCTCGTGTCGAGCGTATATTTGAGTCAAAGATTCAGTTTGTAGAACTCGAATTGACAGGCTATCGCCTGTCGAGCAAGAAGGTAAGTATTCCAAATGATCTGCTTGTAGGTGAGGACAGTGGGCTCAAGGACAGGCTAAAAAACAACTTCATGCTTCTGCAAGGGGAGCAGACGCTGACAGTACAAATTCCTGAGTTCGATGCAAACCTCGAGAAAATCAAATATGAAAACGGGCAGGTAAAAATGGTGGTCTGGTCAGAATCGGAGCTTGAGAAGCAACGCAAAGCGCTTTACGACGATTTTCTTATCAATATAACGAGTTATGGTTGGGTGATCATGCGCAACCGGCGGCGCGAATTCGATGCTCGAGTGAAGCGGTTGCAAAAGCAAATTGAAGCATTCAAAGATGCGGTCGAGAAAACGCTTGAGTACACATTAATTGACGCGGTTTGTGTTCTTGCGGATACGCTGCTTCCCAGGATACGAGACAACCTGCCGGCACGTTATACCAAGTTGACTTCCGCGAAACCAAGTGATGTGGATTTGCTGTACATGATTAAGAATGACCTTGAGCGTACCTTCGGTAGCCACAGTGGGCTGTTCAGCCCTCAACTGCGCTGTGTTTTCAAGGATGTGACATATGAATCGATTCAGGACAAGAACTTTAAGGCACTCTTGAGTGCGGCTATGCGCAAGGCAGGCGGCGAAGGTTTTGTCCGCCAATTGTTCAGGGAATACGATGCCGCACCTGAGGCGAATGGGCGTTAGAACGAGCATCGGCCGCATAAAAGCTCTGAGCAGCACAAGCTTCATCTAGAACAATATCCATCGCCATCTTCCTAGACAAGAGTCAGAGCTTCATGCAACACGGCTTCCAGCAGGCGGCGGCTGTCAGTTGCTGTGGTTGTCAGTTGGGCTTCCAGGTGGTCGCAGAAGTCCATCAGTTCATCGACTTTGGCAACGATACGGTATTGTTCGGCGAGGGGAGGGAGGGGGAATGGATAGTTGCGGAGAAATCCAAGAGAGACAAATGGTTGCAGCCCGCCAGCTGCAAGCTGCCGCATTTCAATTGCCGCGTTTTGTAGGAATAAGCGCAGAAAACCTGGATGTGAGCTGGGGCGGTGAAAATACTTAAACAGGGCAACGTTCTTGATGCTGAAGGTACAGTCAGTGTCCACAATCACCGGATTGCCAATACTCCCGATCATTGCTAGAAGGATATCGCCTCTTTCCACAAGTGATCTTTCAGAAATTTGCCGGTGATCCTGTTCGCTAATGAATTTAATGTCATCGAAAGAGAGTCGTCCGGTCGAAAGATTTTTGCTTGTAATTAGTGGGTATCCGATATCGACATACTTTGGTGTGTCATGTGTTCCATCTCTTACATCATAAGCAATCCCCAAGCGCGTAGCTGTCCATAGGAGGGGAAGATTGAACGGAATGTCACCCTCGGCTAGCGGCTCAAGTGTCTTCGTTTTCCGTAACTTCCCCTCCTTTAACAACCGCCCCTGCTCCGCCTGAATCCGTTTCAGCATTTCCGCCGCTGGTTCCTCATTAGGATCTTGAGGAACAAGGCGGCCGCGCACGGCGAGGTTGAGGATGGTTTGACGCAGTTGCTTGATATGCGCTGGGCTGGTGGTGAGACGCGGCAGGTGGTCGAAGGTGAAGCAAGCATCCGAGCGGAAAGTTTCATCATCGGCAGGCTGATTCAGCCGTTGTAGGGTGGCAGCTACCAACCGGTCGCGACTTTGCTCCCGCTCGTCTTTCGCCGCCTCCAACTGGTCACACAGCGTCATCAGTTCGTCAATTTTGGCGACGATGCGATGTTGTTCGGCGAGGGGTGGCACGGCTATAGGACATAGGCGAATATCTTTAAGATAAAGGGCGTTTACAGCCATCCCCTTTGTCACCCCTCGAATAAACAACTGACCAACGTCGCTTTTTAGAAAGTAAGCCAAGTATTGTGGAACCAGTTCTGATAAGGAACGTATCAGTATGACGCTGCCCATTAAGCAAAACACAGCATTTAACTTGATCACACAGCAGCGCCCGATAGTTCCTCGACTGCATATCAGCAAATCTCCAAACCGAGGGTCACAACGTTCTCGGAATCGTAATCCATCCTTGTAAGATACATATTGAGGATCATCAAGCGAGACCCCCCTATCCAGAATATGCTTTGCTGTGAGTAATAACATGCCGTTCTGAGCTTTGTTCGGGGACAAGTGCTCGCCATCCGTAATCTTTGACGCAACTTCATCGAGTCTCAACCACAACCAACCATCCGGTAATTTAAACGGGATATCTTCATTCGCAATAGACGGTAGCTGTAATTCCTTCTTTGTCGTTCCATGTGGAAACAGCAATGCCTTCTCCGCCTGAATCCGCTTAAACAACTCCGCCGCTGGTTCATCGTCGGGAACTTGTTCAACTAGCTTGCCGCGCACTGCCAAATCAAGAATGAAGCGGCGGAGGCGTGGAATAGCGTCGGGAGCCTCACTAAGGCGAACGAAGTGCTGCAGCAACTGTCCAGAATTCATCGCAACAGCGCCTCGGCCAAAATGTTCTTGAGCTGGTCGCGCAGACCGGCGGTCTTCTGTTCGTCCCGTTCCAGCTTGGCAAGCAGCTCTTGCGGATCGCCGTGGTCGTCGGCAACGGTGTGCGGGTTTTTGAAGTCGAGGTTGTAGTTGCGGGCCTTGATCTCGGCGAGGCTGACTTTCCACGCGACTTCGGTTTGCTGCCGCGTTGCCCGTTCCGCCCCGCCCCACCAGTCCACGCAGCTTTGCAGATGCTCAACCCTGATAGGCTTGGTCATCGAGTATGCCTTTTGGTTTTCCGGTACACGGTGCTCATAAAACCAGATTTCTTGTGTTGGCGTCCCTTTCTCCAAGAACAGCAGGTTGGTGCCGATGCTGGCATAGGGCTTGAACACGCTGTTGGGCAGACGCACGATGGTGTGCAGGTTGCACTCTTCGAGTAGATGTTCCTTGAGGCGGGTTTTAACGCCTTCGCCGAATAGTGAGCCGTCCGGCAAGACAATGGCAGCGCGGCCGCCGGGCTTCAACAGACGGATGAACAGGGCCAGAAATAGGTCAGCGGTTTCCTTGGTACGGAAATGCGCGGGAAAGTTGGACTCGATGCCATCTTCTTCCTTGCCGCCAAACGGTGGATTGGTGAGAATAATATCTACCCGGTCCGATTGGCCATAGCTGATGTAAGGCCGCGCCAAGGTGTTGTCATGGCGCACGAAACTGGGATCTTCGATGCCGTGCAGCAGCATATTGGTGACGCAAAGCATGTGCGGGAGCTGTTTTTTCTCCACCGCCCGCAGATTGGCCTGCATGCTCTGTTCATCCTTGACTGTTTTGACATAGCGGTCGCGCATATGGCGAATGGCGCAGGTGAGAAAGCCGCCGGTGCCACAGGAGGGGTCAAACAAGATCTCACCCGGCTTCGGGTCGATGCGATCCACCATGAAGGCGGTGACAGCGCGGGGAGTGTAATATTCGCCCGCATTGCCCGCACTTTGCAGGTCGTTGAGTAATTGTTCGTAGATGTCGCCGAAGTGCTTGCGTTCGGCCAAATCGTTGAAATCCACGCCGCTGATCCTGTTGATTACTTGGCGTATCAGTTGGCCGGACTTCATATAGTTGTAGGCGTCTTCAAATACACTGCGCACAACACGGCTGCGGTTGGCATCCTTGCCAATGATAGGGAGTTCCTTGAGCTTGGGAAATAGCTCGGTATTGATGAAAGTCAGCAATGCGTCGCCGGTGATGCCTTCCGGATCAGCGGCCCAGGCCCGCCATTGCAGGGATTCCGGGATCGGGGAGCGATAGTTGTCCTGCATCACCTCCAGCTGTTGATCCTGGTCGTCGACGATTTTGAGAAAGAACATCCAACAAAGTTGGGAGAGACGTTGGGCATCGCCATCGACACCCACATCCTGGCGCATGATGTCCTGGATGGATTTAACGATAGTTCTGGCTGACATGGTTTAAATAACTTCCTGATAAAGAGCGGCTTGCAGTTCGTGAACGGCGTTCTCGAAACTGGCGCGTGAGCCGAATTGCTTGATGAGCTGGAACGGGGTTCCCATCTTATTGAAGGGGGGAATTTCAAGAATCTTGGTGTCATCGAGACCAGCGACCATGCCTTCGTCCTGATATTTAGCAAGCAGGGCTTCAAGCACGGCGCGCGCTTGTGGACCGTACTTGGTGAATACGTCACGCTTGCGCACATTGTTAGCGCGGTCATGGCGCGTGAGTGGCGGCTGGTCGAAGGCAATATGACAAATCAGGTCAAACGGATCAAGGTCTTTGCCAACCTCTTCCAGCAATGGTGCCAGCAACAACCCCTCTTCCGCCAGTTCTTCAATGATAGCTTCCTTGCGCTTCACGGACTTCCAGCGGCGTAAAAACTGATCGAGGCTGGTGTAATGCTGGCGGATCGCCTTCCGGCTGTAATCGCGCAGGGATTCAGTAATTAACTTGCCGTTTTCATCGAGATATTCTACCCGCTCGGTCAGCACCGTGACCGGCCTGCCTTTGATGTAGAACTTACGCGGGGCATCTCCGCGGTCTTGAGGTAGATGGATATCTGACGGTTCGCCATCGACCACCGTTTCGTCTGCGCCGGGTTGTGGCGGAATGGGGTCTTCATCAGCGTTATCAGGTGGCGGCATGTCGTCCGGTGGAACGACGGGGTCATCCTCACCTGGCTCATAAATTTGTACCGGCTCGCCGTCGAAATCAGGATCGGCAAAGTGGTTGGTCGCTTTGCGAAAGTCGATCAGGGTGAAGTAATACTTCTTCGTATCTTCATGCACCCGTGTACCCCGTCCGACAATCTGCTTGAACTCGGTCATGGAGCCGATTTCGCGGTCGAGCACGATCAACCGGCAGGTTTGCGCATCGACCCCGGTGGAAAGCAGGCGTGAAGTGGTAACAATGACTGGGTAAGTCGCTTCCGGGTCGATGAAGTTGCCAATCTGCGCCGCCCCCTCGGCATCGTTGCCGGTGATGCGCATGACATAACGTACATTCTGCTGGACGAGATCCTGGTTTTCATTGATGAAGGCTTGGCGCATCCGGGCCGCATGTTCGGTATCCACGCAAAAAACAATCGTCTTCTGAAATCGGTCGCCACTTTGTTTAAGATGGTCCGACACCCACTTGGCGACGCGCATAGTGCGCTCGTCAATCACCAGATTTCGGTCAAAATCCTTCTGGTTGTAAATGCGGTCATCGATTTCGTGCCCATACTGGTCGATTTCACCCTGCTGGGGGCGGTAGCCTTCCACATCCACGTTCAGATGTACCTTGATGACCTTGTAGGGGGCGAGGAAACCATCACGAATGCCCTGTCTGAGCGTATAGGTATAAACTGGCTCACCGAAGTAATGAATATTGGAAACATACTCGGTTTCTTTGGGCGTGGCGGTAAGACCAATTTGCGTGGCGGCGGCAAAATATTCCAGGATTTCCCGCCAGGCAGAATCTTCGGCAGCACTGCCACGATGGCATTCGTCAATGACGATGAGGTCGAAGAAGCCAGGTGAGAATTCACGAAACAGTTTTTGCCGCTCTTCGGGGCCGGTGATGGCCTGATACAGCCCGAGATAGATTTCGTAGGCGGTATCAATACGGCGGTTCTGATCAAGAGCTGTCGCAATGCCTGCTAGGCTGCCGTCAGCTCGTTCAATAGTTTTGGCGCCGGTACTCAGTTTAGCCATGGCCGCACCGAATGGGCGAAAATCATTGACCATGGTCTGGTCGATCAATACATTGCGGTCCGCCAAAAACAGAATCCGCTTCTTTTGCTTGCCCTTCCATAGTCGCCAGATGATCTGAAAAGCGGTGTAGGTTTTGCCGGTCCCGGTCGCCATGACCAGCAAAATGCGGTTCTGACCTTTGCTGATGGTTTCAACCGTGGCGTTGATGGCGTTGCGCTGGTAGTAGCGCGGTTCCTTGCCGCTGCCGTCGTCGTAATAGGGTTGCAGTACAATCTTTTCCTGAGCGGGCGCCAGTCCCTTCCAGGTGCAGTATTGCGTCCACAGCGTTGCAGGGCTAGGGAATGCGTCAAGCGAGAGCGTAATTTCCAGTTGTGTGCTCAGACCGGTGCGATCATGAAACACGAAACCGTCACCATTGGACGCGAATACAAAGGGAATATCGAGTGTGATGGCGTAATCCAGCGCCTGCTGCATTCCGTCGCCTATGGCACAGTTATTGTCCTTGGCTTCAATGAGGGCGATTGGAAAGTGCTGATAATAGAGGACGTAATCGGCCCGCTTGGCCTTGCCTCGAGTGACCAGCTTGCCCCGCACAATGATGCGGCCCTTGGTGAAGAAAACTTCGCGGCGAATCTGGATTGCTTCATCCCACCCAGCCTGAATGATGGCGGGTGTGATGTACTTGGCGCAAATATCGGATTCGCTTAGCGTTTTTTTGGTCATGTTGTCCTATATAACGCCACAGAGTGGAGAGCAAGGTCAGAGTTAACGCAGTCGGGGGGAGGCTCTAATTTGCCATTAAACCGACCTCATGCGCCATTTGTCGATTTTATCAAACTCGGCAATATAGGCATGGACGCCAACTCTGATAGCCGGTTTCGGCTTTCAGGCAAAGTGATAGGGAAGCTTAATGCCGTTGAAAAGAATTACCGTGGCAATCCTTATAGCCGGTGGACACGATACAGTTCGACCGGCGACGTGTTGCAAGGTAACTCGCACGGTGTTTTTCGCACCTTGAGTTAATACAAGCAGTGGGCAAGAGATAGTCCGGCAAATTTTCGTTTCTGAGGAGGTAAAAAGCAGCCGAAGCGCTGTCTCATTGAGAAAACACGGTTACAAATCGGTTACATTTATTAATAAAATAAAAAAGTGTACACAAGCATTCGCCTGTAACTCCTTAATTTTATTGGTGGCCAAGGGCGGAATCGAACCACCGACACAAGGATTTTCAGTCCTCTGCTCTACCGACTGAGCTACTTGGCCATTTGAACCTATTCATTCCGTGACACAAGGATAGCAGCTTCAGAAGCTACGCTATCCTGAATACACAATATGAAATTTACCTACGCCGCCAGCGAGTACCAATCATGCTTTCGGGAGTCCGCAATTCTAGCACAGCGCAAAACTCATTGGAACACAAGCGCACACCACGGAACGGTCTGCCAAAGAACACGAACGCGACTACGCGAGCCCTTGCGCCGGTGTCGTTGATCTCCACTTCCGAACGAGCGAATCCGTTATTTATGTAACTGCCGTATAGACCCGCTTGCCCGCAACAGGCTACAATTCAAGCTTTTAGTAGCATCTTGTCATGCATGTTTCCCGAGGCATCCCCGTTCAGGCAGAAGCTCCCGTTGCGCTGACTATAGGCAATTTCGATGGGGTGCATCTAGGCCATCAGGCGATGCTTGTCCGTCTGAAGGAAGCGGCTAACCGGCTCGATCTTACCGCTTGTGTGATGATTTTTGAGCCGCATCCGCGCGAGTTTTTCGCGCCGGATCAGGCGCCCACGCGGCTTACCAGTCTGCGCGAGAAGCTGGAGTTGCTGGCGGCGGCAGGCGTGGATCGGGTGCAGGTATGCCGTTTCAATTTTGATTTCGCCAGGATCAGCGCGGAAGATTTCATTGTCCGCATCCTGCGGCAGGGGCTTGCCGTCAGGTGGATTCTGGTGGGCGATGATTTTCGCTTTGGTGCACGCCGCGCCGGTGATTTCACCATGCTGAAATCGTTTTCCGCCGAATGCGGTTTCGAAGTGGAAGAAATGCCTGCCTACGCCGTGAATGGATTGCGGGTTTCGAGCACGGCGGTTCGGGAGGCTTTGGCGGAGGGAGATCTGGACCTTGTTGGGCATCTGCTGGGGCGGCCCTATGGTATCAGCGGGCGGGTGGTAAGTGGTGACAAGCTTGGCAAGAAACTTGGCTTCCCCACCGCCAACATCCAATTGAAGCACAACCGGCCTCCTCTGTCGGGCATCTGCGCGGTAGAAGTCGAAGTAGGAGTCCGTGGCGCTGCGGCTTCATCGTTGCCGGGAGCGGTCAGGGGTGTAGCCAGCCTGGGCGTGCGCCCGACCGTACATGAAAATGGCAAGCCGGTGCTGGAGGTCCACCTGTTCGATTTCGATCAGGAAATTTACGGCCGTCATTTGCGCGTACATTTTCTGCACAAACTGCGGAATGAGGAAAAATTTCCTGATCTGGAAACGCTCACACAACAGATAGCGCGAGACGTGGAGGATGCAAAACATTACTTTACTTTGCACCCTTCCACGTTTTCCGCTGGAATTGAAAAACCTTTTACATAGATCGAATTGATGTTGGCTATATTCCATGACCGATTATAAAAAGACGCTAAACCTGCCCGACACGCCTTTTCCCATGCGCGGCGATCTTGCCAAGCGTGAACCCGCCATGCTCAAAGTCTGGCAAGAGAAGAAGCTTTATCAAAGAATCCGCGAAGCCTGCCAGGGTCGTCCCAAATTCGTGCTGCATGACGGACCGCCTTATGCCAATGGCGATATACACATCGGCCATGCGGTCAACAAAATCCTCAAGGATATTATCGTCAAAGCCAAAACGCTGGCTGGCTTCGATGCCCCTTATGTACCGGGCTGGGATTGTCACGGGCTGCCGATCGAACACCAGATTGAGAAAAAACACGGCAAAAATCTGCCGGCGGATAAAGTACGCGCACTGTGCCGCGCTTTTGCGCAGGAGCAGGTAACACGGCAGAAAGCGGATTTTATCCGGCTTGGCGTGCTGGGCGATTGGGATAATCCTTATCTCACCATGAATTATCGCACTGAGGCAGGCATTATCCGCGCACTGGGGAAGATTCAAAGAAGCGGGTTTCTCTACCAGGGCCAGAAGCCCGTCAACTGGTGCATCGATTGCGGCTCTGCGCTGGCGGAGGCAGAGGTCGAATATGAAGACAAGACGTCGCCAGCGATTGATGTCGGCTTCGAGGTCATTGGTTCCCGCGCCCAAAATGCCGGAGATCCTCTCCCGCACCCGTTAGCTACGGCTTTTAGCATATCCCTGCCAGAGAACACCAAAGTATACGCGGTGATATGGACTACCACACCGTGGACGCTACCCGCCAATCAGGCGGTGTCAGTACATCCCGATTTTGATTATGCGCTGGTGGAAACGCCTTGCGGATTGCTCATACTGGCCGCCGATCTGGCGCAAGCCTGCCTTGATCGCTATGGGCTGTACGGGGAAACGCTCGCGACGTGCAAAGGCGCGGGGCTGGAAGGCACTCTGTTGAATCATCCCTTCAACGGACAGGAGGTACCTATTATTTGTGGCGGGCACGTAACCCTGGAAGCCGGGACAGGCCTGGTGCACACGGCGCCAGCACATGGGCTGGACGATTATTTTATCGGCCAGAAGTACGGTCTTTCCAATGATAGCCCGGTGGATGACGATGGCAAATTCATCGCTACCACACCGGTCGTTGGCGGATTATTTGTATGGAAAGCCAATGATGTGGTGATCGATACACTCAGGGCTAGCGGACACCTGCTGCATATGGAAAAGATCCAGCATAGCTACCCGCACTGCTGGCGGCACAAAACCCCGATCATTTTCCGGTCCACGCCACAGTGGTTCATTGGTATGGGCCAGGATAATTGGGCAGGCAGTTCTCCTCAGGAGAAAACGCTGCGGGAACTTGCTATAAATGCCGTGGAAACCACGCAGTTTTATCCCGCATGGGGTAAGGCCCGCCTGGAAGCGATGATCAAGAACCGGCCCGACTGGTGCGTATCGCGCCAACGGGACTGGGGCGTGCCCATGGCATTTTTTGTACACAAGGAGACGGGGACTTTGCATCCGCGTACCGAAGAATTGCTGGAACAGGTAGCGAAGCGTGTTGAACAACGCGGGATAGAGGCATGGTTCAGCCTGGATGCGGCGGAGTTACTGGGGGAAGAAGCGCAAGACTACAAGAAACTCCCAGATACGCTGGATGTGTGGTTTGATTCCGGGACCACGCACGATACGGTTCTGAAGGCCAATACCCAGCTTAAATACCCGGCTGACCTTTATCTGGAGGGCTCCGACCAGCATCGCGGGTGGTTCCAGTCCTCGCTTCTGACGGGTTGCGTGATTGATGGGCGCGCACCTTATGATGCATTGCTCACCCATGGTTTCGTGGTGGATGGCCATGGTCACAAGATGAGTAAATCCAAAGGTAATGTCATTGCTCCGCAAAAGGTAATGGATAACTCGGGGGCGGATATTCTGCGGCTATGGGTGGCATCCACCGATTATTCCGGCGAGCTTTCCATTTCGGATGAAATCCTGAAGCGGGTGGTGGAGAGTTATCGGCGCATACGTAATACGCTGCGCTTTCTTCTCGCCAATCTGGCTGATTTCGATCCCGCTACGGATGCGGTGGCAGTGGAACAATGGCTGGAAATAGACCGCTATATGCTGGCTTTCACCAAAGAGCTTCAGGATGAACTGACGCAGTGTTATCAGCGTTACGAATTCCACCTGGCGGTTCACCGCCTGCATAACTTCTGTTCCGAGGATTTGGGTGGTTTCTATCTGGATATTCTCAAGGATCGGCTATATACCGCTGCCGCTAAAGGTATCCCGCGCCGCTCGGCCCAGAGTGCGCTATATCACATCGCCCATAGCCTGGTGCGCTTATTTGCGCCCATCCTCAGCTTTACCGCTGAAGAAGTATGGGAGCATTTGACAGGCAGCGCCGCCGACAGTGTTCTGCTGCACACTTGGCACGAATTCCCATTGCAATCGGATGAAACAGTATTGATAGAGCGCTGGACCCGACTACGCGAACTGCGCTCGCTGGTGCAAAGACAATTGGAGGACTCGCGCGGCCGGGGGGAAATCGGTTCATCGCTTGCCGCCGCGGTGGAGATTCATGTCGGCGGAGAAGATTTTCTGTTGCTCGATTCGCTGGGTGACGATCTTCGACTTGTCATCGTCACCTCCGAAGCTCGCGTGATCAGGTCGGAGACACCGCAGAATGTGGAGGTTGCTGTCACCCCATGCACTCATCCGAAATGCGAGCGTTGTTGGCATTATCGCCAGGATGTGGGAATCGATTCCGGCCGTCCCACGATCTGCGGCCGATGTGTATCCAATCTTTTCGGTTCGGGCGAAGCCCGGCGATATGCCTGAGATGACGGACTATGCATGGGGGCATCAGGTACGATGAGACTTCAAGTCGGCCTGATCCTGGCTTCGATCATACTGGTACTGGATTTTGTCACCAAACGCTGGGTGGAATCCGCTTTGTTTTACGGCGAGCATATTCCATTGACCAGTTTTTTCAACCTGGTGCTGGCGTATAACGCAGGCGCGGCGTTCAGCTTCCTGAGTGACGCAGCCGGCTGGCAGCGCTGGTTTTTCAGCGCGATAGCAACGGGAGCCTCGGTGCTGATTGTTTATCTGCTGCGCAAACATGCGGCCGAGAAGCTATTTTGTGTTGCGCTAAGCCTGGTGCTGGGTGGGGCACTGGGTAACTTGTGGGATCGCATTACGCTGGGTCACGTGGTGGATTTCCTGGACTTTCATGTCGGCGGCTACCACTGGCCCGCGTTCAACGTAGCGGATTCCGCGATTTTTATCGGCGCCGTGTTGCTGATCGTCGATAGTTTCCGGCGTAAGGAATAGCGCAGAATGGATTGGAAATGTGCTGGGGGAGCTTCGTGAATCCGGCAACCGCGTGCTTATTTATCAGCCTGGCGTTCTAATTTTGCAAGAACTCTCTTGCGACTTGATTTTCATCGTTGGGATGAGTCCGCTACCGGATTCAGGATAATTTAGACAGGATCCGGCACACGATTCTTTCCTGGCTGCCATAACACATCTTCCACCCCTTGCTGACGATTTAAAACACGGCTCAGCACGAATAGAAAGTCTGACAGGCGGTTGAGATACTGGATGTGAAATGGGATCATTGCTTCGCTTCGAGCCATCCTGACCAACCATCTCTCCGCACGACGGCATACGGCGCGCGCGACGTGACAAAGGGCGGCTGCGCGAGCGCCACCGGGAAGTATGAATTCCTTAAGTGCGGTTAGTGTGGAATTGTACTCATCGAGTTGGTTCTCTAACCGGCTTACTTGCGCTTCACTCATGCTGCTCCGCCCGGGAATGCTTAGATCGCCCCCCAGGTCGAACAAGTCATGCTGGATATTTTCCAGTTTGATACGCACTCCTTCCTCGATATTTTCTGCAAGCAGCACGCCGATGCAGCTGTTAAGCTCATCCACGGTGCCGATAGCTTCGATACGTAAACTCTCTTTGGCGGATCGCGTACCATCACCTAGGCCTGTGGTACCGTCATCGCCCCTGCGGGTATAGATCTTTGTTAGCCGTTTACCCATTGCTACTTCCTATTAATGGAATAATGTGGCAGCGGATCACACTCCCGCTACTCGTCCTGTTGGGGTTTAGGAGGAACTCGCGGCATGAATAGCGCAGGCAGGGGTTTATTTTGCTGCCCCCGGCGAAGATGGTCGGACGGTCTCTCTCCGGTGGATGAGGGTGCCGTCGCGCTGGAGAGTGCGGAAGGAGTATCCGGGGGTTTTTCCGAAGGCGTATAGGGCTGCGTGAACAAGGGATCCTCTGGCGGTTTGACGCGCCCCCCTTGTACGCGCTTGTACTCCCCATGTCCTTCATGTTTATTGAAATCCTTGGAGCGAGAAATCGGATGAGTTTCGTTAGGGCGTTTGCGGGATTCGGATTGTTTCTTCTGTTCCGGCTTGGCAGACTCGTTCCGATTGGGTCGATGATGAGCATCTACCAATCCTTTTTGATGATGCGGTGATTCCGCCTCGAATCCAGCGACCACCTCTGTATTAAGCTTGATTTTCAGAAGTTTCTGGATACCTTCGAGCAATTCGTTCTCATCCTCGCATACCAGCGAAATTGCGTCGCCTTTGGTGCCGGCGCGGCCGGTGCGGCCGATCCGATGGACATAATCTTCCGGCGTGGTGGGCAATTCAAAATTGACGACATGCGGCAGGTCCTCGATGTCCAACCCACGCGCGGCAACATCGGTTGCCACCAGAACCCGTACCACCCCTTCTTTGAATTCTGCCAGCGCCTGGGTGCGTTGAGGCTGGCTCTTGTCGCCATGAATCGCGGTTGCGGTGATGCCATCGCGCTCCAGTTGCTGAGCCAGGCGGCCGGCACCATGCTTGGTGCGGACAAATACCAGCACCTGTTTCAAGTCTTGCGATTTGACAAGATGTGTCAATAATTCGCGTTTACGCTCACGCTCAACCGGATATACCACGTGCGTCACCAATTCGGTAATAGAATTACGCCGTGCCACTTCAATCAATACGGGTTGTTTTAATAGTTTATCCGCCAGTTTTTTGATTTCATCAGAAAAAGTGGCGGAAAACATCAGGCTTTGACGTTGCGGCGGTATCAGCGCAAGAATACGCTTTATGTCGGGCATGAAGCCCATGTCAAGCATGCGGTCGGCCTCATCCAATATCAAAATCTCGATCTTGGAAAGATTCATCGTTTTCTGCTCGATATGATCCAGTAGGCGTCCAGGTGTCGCTACCAGGATCTCCACACCCGCGCGCAACTCCTTCACCTGGGGGTCGATATTCACGCCGCCGTATACCACCGCGCATTTGAGCGGCAGGTATTTGCCGTAGGTCTTGACACTTTCATACACCTGCGCCGCCAATTCCCGCGTGGGAACCAGGATCAATGCGCGAATCGGATGCTTGGCGGGCGATACGCTGGTGTTGGCATGGCGCTGCAATCGATGCAGCATGGGGAGAGTGAAGCCGGCAGTCTTGCCGGTGCCGGTTTGCGCCCCTCCCATTATGTCCTTGCCCTCAAGAATGGGCGGAATTGCCTGTGTCTGAATGGGAGTAGGCTCTGTGTAGCCCTGATCGGCGATAGCGCGCAGGATCTCGGAAGATAGATTGAGTTGATCAAACGACATATTTAGACTCGTAAACCGTCTGCCAACACTTGTTGGGACCGGTCCAGACAAAAGAGTTAATAGGGAGAGGATTTGTAAGACAAAAGAACACAGCCGCTGGTTGCGGCGGTAACCGGAATATTATGCCGCAACTATCAGCAAGCATCATACAACACATTGGGAAATGTCGCCAGAACAACAGCTTGTATCAACTGAGCAGCCTGATGGATCGAAAGGAGATCAGCTGCAAAAGTGCCTGACCGGTCCACATTTCGCCGCTCTTTGGACTAATAGAGTAACTGCTAAGCTTCGAAATCGTCAAAATCTATCCTCGCCCCTCACTTTGCCACCTCGATTCTTCAAGTTTGGCAGAGCGCAGCGCCTAATCATTTCTTACGCCCTGATGGACATCCTTTTGTGGTTTTTCAGCTTTAAACCACTCGCCACCTTTTTTCAAAGCCCTTAGTAACGGCGGAGCGCCACCAATAGCCACCGCGTCGACCAAACAATACCACGCCGCAACACCGCTGGGTGGATTTCCCTGAGACAATGCAAAAATGGGTTCTATGGTTGCCCACTGCCATGTTCCGGCTGCTGTACCAATCAATTCCAGCCAAGTGGTAATAAAGAAGGCGGCGAGATAAACCATGGGCGAGCGGCCCTTAAACAGGTAGATGAGGAAAACACAGAATAGTATCGCACCCACCTGATCGCCCTGCGCCGGGTAGCCGCTAATCCCCCAGATTGACCATATTCCGCACACCAGTACGACAAACGCAGCTATTTTTCGGGCATATTTCAAAAAAAATCCCGAACGCGCAAGCGCAACAGCCGTTAAATAAACCATCCCGTGGCCAGGTGGGACATAGGCTGGTACATTCCCAAACCGGTAAGTATAGCCGCCCATGTAAATGGAGGCGAAATGCTCACCCAGCGTGGCAAATGCCACCGCTATGATTACCTGCATCCGTACTTCTTTATTTTCTCCAAAAAGTAATCCCAGTAGAAATGTCCAGGCAATGATCCCCATGAAATTTTGCTGTTCCATGCTCCCGCTGGCGTCCATTACCAGACTGATCGCCACGCAGAAAAAAGTTAGCCCCGCTATAAAATAGTCGCGCACTCTATGCGAACAGATGACATTGACGGGTGGGAAATTACGCAGCATGGTCTATGCGGATCTTATCTGGGTGGGAAATTCGGACCTGCTCTCGGTTCTGGCAATGCGGCAAATCAATCACTTGCCTATGCTCACATGGAATAGCTTAGCAACGGTGAAATCCGGGTAGTTCAGTTGGATATTCGTTCTTTTTTCTATGAAAAAGACGGTAGTCTTCAAGCAATGCCTGCCGCTATATAGGGGTATTTTAAGCGATTAAAGCCGCCGTTCCAATAGATAAGTTGGAAACGGCGGCTTATGTGGGGAATCAGTCTAGCCAATTAAGGAAAAATCCGCGGAGAAGCACCGAATCATCCCTCCTCTTCTTCCTCCTCCTCGTCGTCCTTATCCTTCTTTTCAGGCTTGAGGACCATCTTGCCTTCCTTGCGGCTGGCATTGAGGTCGGTCTCGGCGACTTCCTTGTGCACCAGGTTCTGATGGCAGTCGATGCAGGTGGCCCCTTCGGTCTCCATCTTCTTGTGCGCGGCCT